>NZ_JBHVRR010000011.1:34209-155720 GCF_042885635.1 Streptomyces sp. NPDC058045
GGGGGGTTTTTTGGTTGGTGGGGGTGGTCCGGGGTGCGGGGCGGCGCCCGGGGGGGCTGGGGGGGGGGGCCCCCGGGGCCGCCGCGGGGGGGGGGGGCGGGGCGGCCCGGTCGGTCACTTCTTGAAGTCCGGCACCAGCTTGGCCATGGCCGACTCCGCGTTGCCGAGGCCCTCGTCCAGGGATTCCTTACCGCCGGCGATCTTGGGCAGTTCGGAGTCGAGCGGGCCCCACAGCGAGCTGTACTCGGGCAGTTCGGGCCGCGGCTGCGCCACGCCCAGCACCTTCTGGTAGCCGGCGATGCCCGGGTCGGCCTGCACCCGGGCGGTGTAGGCGTCCTGGCGGGTGGGCAGCGTCGCGTTCTTCAGCGCGATCTGCTCCTGCGACTTCGCCGAGGTCATGAACTGCACGAACTTGACCGCGGCGTCCTGGTGGGCCTGGTCGGAACCGGCGTAGACGGAGAGGTTGTGGCCGCCGGTGGGTGCGCCCTGCTTGCCGGCGGACCCGGCGGGCACGGGGGCGATGCCTAGGTTGGCCTTGTCCTTGAACGCGGCGCCCTGGTAGAAGTTCGTGATCTCCCACGGGCCCTGGATGATCGCGGCGGTCTTGCCGCTGGTGAAGGCGTCCTGGATGTGCGCGTAGGCGTCCGCGGTGGAGTCCGCCTTGTGCAGGCCGGGCCCGTCGAAGAGACCCTGCCAGGTGGTGAACGCCTTCTTCGCGGCGGGGCTGCGCACAGTGATCTTCTTCGCGGCGGCGTCGACGGTGTCGGCGCCCTCGCCGTAGAGGAAGGGCTGGGAGTAGTAGCCCTGGGTGGAGCCCCAGTAGCCGTCGGCGCCGGTCTTCTTCTTGACGGCGGCGGCGGCCTTCTTCAGGTCGGGCCAGGTGGTGGGCGGCTGGTCGATGCCGGCCTTCTTGAACAGCGCCTTGTTGTAGACCAGCGCCAGGGTGTCGGTGACCAGCGGCACCCCGTACGTCTTGCCCTCGTACCGGGCCTGCTTCAGCAGGTTGGGCTGGAACTTCGACTGGTCGGCGAGGGCGGGGGTGCCGTCCAGCGGGGCGAGGTAGCTCTTCTTCGCGAAGGCGGGCGTCCAGCCGACCTCGGCGCGCAGCACATCGGGCGCGCCCTTGCTGCCGGCCGCGGTGTCGAACTTGTTCTGCGCCTGGTCGAAGGGCACGTTGACGTACTTGACCTTGATCTTCGGGTTGGCCTTCTCGAACTGCTTGACCAGGGCCTTGTACGTGGGCGCCTCGTTGGTGGCGTTGGAGGTGTCCCACCAGGTGATGGTGAGGGGGCCGTCGGACGATGCACCGTCGTCACCCGAGCCGCAGGCCGTGGCCGCGAGCGCCAGGGACGCGACCAGAGCGGTGGCCGCTATGCCACGCCGCATGAGATCTCCTTGAGGGTGTGTGCCCGTGAAGGGGCCGGTCCCGTCCGGTCCCCCGGGGGCCGCTGGGCCTGGTGAACGTAACAGCGCTGCAAGCTTTGTGAAAGACCTTGCAGCGAAAAAGTACGGAGACCCTCTTCGGTACCCGGCGTAGGCCCCCAACTCCCGCCTGTAACCCGGCAAGACCCCGCCCGGACCGATTTGTGCAAGACTCTGCAAGGTCTTGCCGTCATCTGACCGTACGGGGCATCGAACCAAGGGAGCGCGATGAGCCAGCAGCCCGCCGCAGGGCGCCCAACCCCCCGCAGCCGGCGCCCAGTTGGTGGGCAGGCCCGCGGGCGCCCGGTACAGTCCACCCCTGTGACCGCACGGCTCTCCGACATCGCAGCGCAGGCGGGCGTCAGCGAGGCCACCGTCAGCCGGGTCCTCAACGGGAAACCGGGCGTCGCCGCCACCACCCGCCAGTCCGTACTCGCCGCCCTCGACGTCCTCGGCTACGAGCGCCCGGTACGGCTGCGGCAGCGCAGCGCGGGGCTCGTCGGACTGATCACCCCCGAGCTGGAGAACCCGATCTTCCCGGCGCTGGCCCAGGTCATCGGGCAGGCCCTGACCCGCCAGGGATACACCCCGGTACTGGCCACCCAGACGCCCGGCGGCTCCACCGAGGACGAGCTGACCGAGATGCTGGTGGACCGCGGCGTCGCCGGAATCATCTACGTCTCCGGGCTGCACGCCGACACCACCGCCGACCCGCAGCGCTATGAGCAGTTGCGCGCCCAGGGAGTGCCGTTCGTCCTGGTCGACGGCTTCTCGCCGAAGGTGCAGGCGCCGTTCATCTCGCCCGACGACCGGGCCGCGATGCAGCTCGCCGTGACCCACCTGGTCTCCCTCGGGCACACCGCGATCGGACTCGCCCTCGGGCCCGAGCGGTTCGTACCGGTGCAGCGGAAGATCGAGGGCTTCGAACGCGCGATGCGGGAGCAGCTCTCGCTCACCGCCGAGGACATCCGCGGCCGGCTGGTGCAGCACTCGCTGTTCACCCTGGAGGGCGGGCAGGCCGCGGCCACCGCGCTGATGGACCGCGGCTGCACCGCCGTGGTCTGCGCCAGCGACATGATGGCGCTGGGCGCGATCCGCGCCGCCCGGCAGCGCGGCCTGGAGGTCCCGCGGGATGTGTCCGTGGTCGGCTTCGACGACTCACCGCTGATCGCCTTCACCGACCCGCCGCTGACCACCGTCCGCAAGCCGGTGCCCGCGATGGGGCAGGCCGCGGTGCGGGCCCTGCTGGAGGAGATCGGCGGCACCCCCGCCCCGCACAGCGAGTTCGTCTTCATGCCGGAGCTCGTCGTCCGCGGCTCCACGGCCTCGGCCCGCCTCGCCGCGTGACGCGCACCCGTCCCGTAACCCGCACCCGTCACGCCACGCACACCCGTCACGTAACGCACAGGGCCCCTCGCACGAAGTAGTAGATGCATCATGTCCGCGGCCGGAGCATCATCGGTCGTGAAGGGTGTTTCTGGCAGACTGTGTCCCTATGGGTGGATCTACCGTGACGACGCTGGACGGCCCGGACGAGGCCACCACTTCACTCCGCCCCAAGCCGCCGCAACCGGGCGTACTGCGCGGACTGCGCACCCCGCGCAAGCCCCAACTCTGGTTCGAGATCCTGCTGATCGGGCTCAGCTACTGGACGTACTCCATGGTCCGCAACGCGGTCCCGGAGCAGCGGGCGCAGGCGCTGAGCAACGCGAAGGTGCTGTGGCACCTGGAGCAGCATCTGGGAATCGCCTTCGAGCAGTCCGTCAACCACGCGCTGAATTCGGTGACATGGCTGATCGTCGGCATGAACTACTACTACGCCACACTGCACTTCGTGATGACGCTCGGCGTCCTGGTGTGGCTGTTCCGCCGCCACCCGGGCCGGTACGCGGCCTGCCGCACCGTGCTCTTCCTCACCACCGGTGTGGCCCTGGCCGGCTACTACCTGCTACCACTGGCGCCGCCGCGGCTGATGACCGGCGGCCACTTCATCGACACCGTGCTGGTGCACCGCACCTGGGGCTCGATGGCCTCCGGCGACCTGAAGAACATGTCCAACCAGTACGCGGCGATGCCCTCAATGCACATCGGCTGGTCGCTCTGGTGCGGGCTGACGCTGTTCGCGCTGTCCCGGGTGCCGTGGGTGCGGGTGCTGGCCCTGGTGTATCCGGCGCTGACCCTGGTGGTGATCGTGGCCACCGCCAACCACTTCTGGCTGGACGCGGCGGGCGGCATGGTCTGCCTCGCCTTCGGCTTCGCCGTCGCCCGCCTCTGGTACGGCGCCCTCCCCTACCGCCTGCCCCGCGAGGTGCCCGCGCCGGTCACGCCCCGTAGAAGAGTGCTTCCACCACGGCGCGGGCACGACGGGTGACGCGGCGGTAGTCCTCCAGCATGTCCCCGGCGTGGCCGGGGCCGTAGCCGAGGTAGCGGGCGACGGCGGCCAGTTCGCGGGGCTCGGTGGGGAAGGTGTCGCCGGCCCGGCCGCGTACCAGCATCACCGCGTTGCGGACCCGGGTGGCCAGGACCCAGGCCTCGTCCAGTACGGCGGCGTCCTCGGCGGCGAGCAGGCCGGCGGCCTCGGCGGCGGCCAGTGCGGTACGGGTCCTGGTGGTACGCAGGCCGGGTTCGGTCCCGGCGTGCCGGAGCTGGATCAACTGCACCGTCCACTCGACGTCGGAGAGGCCGCCGCGGCCCAGCTTGGTGTGGAGTGCGGGGTCGGCGCCGCGGGGCAGCCGCTCCGACTCCATCCGCGCCTTCAGCCGGCGGATCTCACGCACCGCCTCCTCGCCCAGGCCGTCCTCGGGATAGCGCAGCGGGTCCACCAGCTCGATGAAGCGCCGCCCCAGCTCCGGGTCGCCGCACACCGCCTCGGCCCGCAGCAGCGCCTGCGACTCCCACACCAGCGACCAGCGTGCGTAGTACGCCCGGTACGACTTGAGGGTGCGGACCAGGGGGCCCGACCTGCCCTCGGGTCTGAGGTCGGCGTCGATCAGCAACGGCGGGTCGGCGCTGGGCCGTTGGAGCAGCCGCCGCATCTCGGCCACCACCGTGTTCGCCGCCTTCGCCGCCTCCTGCTCGTCCACCCCGTCCCGCGGCTCGTGCACGAAGAGGACGTCCGCGTCGGAGCCGTAGCCCAGCTCATGGCCGCCGAAGCGGCCCATGCCGATCACCGCGAAACGGGTGGGCAGGGTGTCCCCCCACCCGGCGCGCACCACGGCCCGCAGGGTCCCGGCGAGCGTGGCCGCGGTGAGGTCGGACACCGACCCGCCCACCAGGTCGACCAGGGTGCCCGGGTCGCCCTCGGCGGGGAACTCCTCGGTGCCGTAGGAGCCGACGATGTCGGCGGCGGTGGTGCGGAAGAGTTCCCGGCGGCGCACTCCGCGGGCGGCGCGCACCCCCTGCTCGCCGTTCTCCGCGCGGCCCACCGCGGCCAGGATCTCCTGCTCCAGTTGGGCCCGCGGCCGCGGGGTGAGCCCCTGGGCGTCGCCCAGCAGGGCCACCGCCTCCGGGGCGCGCATCAGCAGGTCGGGGGCGAGGCGGCCGGCGGACAGCACCCGGGCCAGATTCTCCGCGGCGGCGCCCTCGTCCCGCAGCAGCCGCAGATACCAGGGGGTCTTGCCGAGCGCGTCGGACACCTTGCGGAAGCCGAGGAGGCCCGCGTCCGGGTCGGCGGAGTCCGCGAACCAGCCGAGCAGCACCGGCAGCAGGGTCCGCTGGATGGCGGCCTTGCGGGAGACGCCGGAGGCCAGCGCCTCCAGATGGCGCAGGGCGGCGGCCGGGTCGGCGTAGCCCAGGGCGACCAGGCGCTCCCGGGCCGCGTCGGCGCTGAGCCGGGTCTCGCCGGGGGCGAGCTGTGCCACCGCGTCCAGCAGCGGCCGGTAGAACAGCTTCTCGTGCAGCCGCCGTACCACCGAGGTGTGCCGCCGCCACTCCTTGCCCAGCTCGGAGATGGGCTCGGTGCGCATCCCGAGGGAGCGCCCGATCCGCCGCAGGTCGGCCTCGTCCTCCGGCACCAGATGGGTGCGGCGCAGGCGGAACAACTGGATGCGGTGCTCCAGCAAGCGCAGGAAGCGGTACGCCTCGTCGAGCTGCATGGCGTCGACCCGGCCCACATAGCCGCCCGCGGCCAGCGCCTCCAGGGCGTGCAGGGTGGTGCCGCTGCGCAGCGAGGTGTCGGCGCGGCCGTGCACCAGTTGCAGCATCTGCACCGCGAACTCGACGTCCCGGAGGCCGCCGGGGCCGAGCTTCAGCTCCCGGTCGACCTCCTGGGCCGGGATGTTCGCCACCACCCGGCGCCGCATCCGCTGTACGTCGGCGACGAAGTTCTCACGTTCCGCGGCCTGCCACACCAGGGGCGCGATGGTCGCCACGTAGTCCGCGCCGAGCTGGGCGTCGCCGGCCACCGGGCGGGCCTTCAACAGGGCCTGGAACTCCCAGGTCTTGGCCCAGCGTTCGTAGTAGGCCAGGTGGCTGGCGAGGGTGCGGACCAGGGGGCCGTTGCGGCCCTCGGGCCGCAGGTTGGCGTCCACGGGCCAGATGGATCCCTCGACGGTGGTCTCCGAGCAGATCCGCATCAGATGGGCGGCGAGCCGGCCCGCGGCCCGCAGGGCGGCGCCCTCCTCGGCCGGTTCGGAGTGCGCGGTGGCGGGCTCGGCCACGAAGATGACGTCCACATCGGAGACGTAGTTCAGCTCATGGCCGCCGCACTTGCCCATGGCGATCACGGCGAGCCGGCAGGCGGCGGCGTCCTCGGGGGCGGCGGCGCAGGCCATGGCGAGGGCGGCGCGCAGGGTGGCGGTGGCCAGATCCGCCAGCTCGGCCGCCGCCTGGGCCACATCGGTGGTGCCGCACACATCGCGGGCCGCGATCGACAGCAGGCAGCGGCGGTAGGCGATACGCAGCTGCACCGGGTCCGCGGCGTCCGCGAGGCCGCGCTCGAACTCCGCCACCCCCGGGTGCAGGTCCTCCTGCTCGTAGGTGACCAGGGCCTGCCAGTCGTGCGGGTGGCGGGCCAGATGGTCGGCGAGCGCCTCGGAGGCGCCGAGCACCCCCAGCAGCCGGTCCCGCAGCGGCTTCGCGGCGACCAGGGTGTCCAGCAGGGCACGGCGCGCGGTGCCGCCGTCGTCCTCGGTGTCCTCGGCGGCGGGCTGCGCCTCCACCAGCCGCACCAGGCCCAGCAGCGCCAGGTCCGGATCGGCGGTGGCGCCCAGCGCGTCCAGCAGCACCGGGTCGTTGCGGACCTCGGCCAGGCCGTCGGCCGTCAGCAGCCGCTCGGCGGTGGACGGATCGGTGAACCCGTGCCGCAGCAGCCGTGTGAAGGTACTGCTCCGCCGTCCCTGCGGAACCGTCATCCCGGGTCTCCCGTCCGCCTCGGTGGTGCGCTGCCGATTTTATGGCCTGCGTCCCGTGAAGCGCCGGGTCGGAGCACCGGAGGCGGTACGCCGTCGCCGGCGGAGGACATCTCGGGCGGCGCCGCGGGGCGGGTGTAGGTGGTCGGTGGCGGCGGGGCGCTGCCGGGTTCGGATGTCGTGGATGACCGGACAGCGCGCCTACGACATCACCGTCCCCCGGCAACTGGTCTGCCCCCCGTGCAGCGCCGAGACCCGCGGCTGGACCTTCCGCATGGCCTGCGGACAACCACCTCGCCCAGAGCACCCGCCGCGCCTCCCGCACCCAGGAACTCCCCTGCGGGCGCGGCCTTCTGCCCCACCTGCGGCGCCCGCGCCCGAGCGGTCCGGCCCGGGGCTACAGCACCGGCAGCAGCGTCTTCAGCTCGTACGCGGTGACCTCGGAGCGGTAGGACTCCCATTCCTGTTTCTTGTTGCGGAGGAAGAAGTCGAAGACGTGCTCGCCGAGGGTCTCCGCGACGAGTTCGCTGCGCTCCATCAGGGAGATCGCCTCGCCCAGGTTCTGCGGGAGCGGCTCGATGCCCATGGCGCGGCGTTCGGCGTCGGTGAGGGCCCACACGTCGTCGTCGGCTCCGGCGCCCAACTCGTAGTGCTCCTCGATGCCCTTGAGCCCGGCGGCGAGCAGCAGCGCGTACACCAGGTACGGGTTGCAGCCGGTGTCCAGGGAGCGGACCTCGACGCGGGCGGAGCCGGTCTTGCCCGGCTTGTACATGGGGACGCGGATGAGGGCGGAGCGGTTGTTGTGGCCCCAGCAGATGTAGGAGGGGGCCTCGCCGCCGGCCCCCGCGGTGCGTTCGGCGCCGCCCCAGATGCGCTTGTAGGAGTTGACCCACTGGTTGGTGACGGCGGTGATCTCCGCGGCGTGCCGCAGCAGGCCGGCGATGAAGGAGCGGCCGACCTTGGAGAGCTGGTACTCGGCGCCGGACTCGTAGAAGGCGTTGCGGTCGCCCTCGAAGAGGGACAGGTGGGTGTGCATTCCGGAGCCCGGGTACTCCGAGAACGGCTTCGGCATGAAGGTGGCCTGGACGCCCTGCTCCAGCGCCACCTGCTTCATGATGAGCCGGAAGGTCATGATGTTGTCGGCGGTGGACAGGGCGTCGGCGTAGCGCAGGTCGATCTCCTGCTGGCCGGGGGCGCCCTCGTGGTGGCTGAACTCCACCGAGATGCCCATGGACTCCAGCATGGTGATGGCCTGCCGGCGGAAGTCCTGGCCGACGTTCTGCGGGGTGTGGTCGAAGTAGCCGGAGCTGTCGGCGGGGGTGGGGCGGGCGCCGTCCACCGGCTTGTCCTTGAGCAGGAAGAACTCGATCTCGGGGTGGGTGTAGAAGGTGAAGCCGAGGTCGGAGGTCTTGGCCAGGGCGCGCTTGAGGACGTAGCGCGGGTCGGCGAAGGACGGGGAGCCGTCCGGCATCAGGATGTCGCAGAACATCCGGGCGGTGCCGGGGGCCTCGGCGCGCCAGGGCAGCACCTGGAAGGTGGCCGGATCCGGCTTGGCGATCATGTCCGACTCGTAGACGCGGGCGAAGCCCTCGATGGCGGAGCCGTCGAAGCCGATGCCCTCGTCGAAGGCCTGCTCCAGCTCGGCGGGGGCGACCGCGACGGACTTCAGGAAGCCCAGGACGTCCGTGAACCACAGACGCACGAAACGGATGTCCCGCTCCTCAAGGGTGCGGAGCACGAACTCCTGCTGCTTGTCCATTGTCGACTTCCACCCATCCTTGCTGGTCAGGCCGGGCCAGGACGACGCGGCCTGTCCTCATTGTGGGGCACGGGACCGGTCCCGATCGAGTCGGGCGGCGGCCGTCCGGCGGACGCCCGCCCGGGGTGGGGCGGACGGGGCGCGGCGGGGCGGGGGTGCGGTGGTCACCGAGTGACGGCGCGATGGTGCGAAGTCGGCCTGGTGGCAGGTGTGTTGGAGCGGTAGCGGGACGAATCGCCTTACGGGTGGCGGGAGTCGGCCGGCCGGTGGCTCGGCGGGGCGAGGGAACAGATCCGGCCAAGTCCTCAAATGCCGTGTGCCGAGGGCTGGTTGATGCCGTTCCTTGGTTTCTTCTTGGGGTTCACGTTCCCCTTACATGAACGGTTCGCCGCAAGAGTGGCCCCTTACGTGTGCGCGTCATCTTTATCTACGCGCGCCATCCGCACATTTGCGATGAACCGCTACACAGGGGGTTCCATGAGATCAAACCGCGCCGCCGTGCGTGCCGGTGTGAGCTTGGCGGCGACACTGCCGCTGCTCGCCGGGGCGCTGGCGCTCGGCATACCCACCGCTCAGGCGGACTCGAATCCGGGCGCCCGCGAGGCGCTCACCGGTACCAAACCGCAGTGGGCCACCACCGCTTCCGACCAGGGCGCCACCGCGGACAGCAGCAAGGTCACCGCCCGGGTCTATCTGGCCGGCCGGGACGCCGCGGGCCTGGACGCCTATGCGCGTGCCGTGTCCGACCCGTCGTCCGCGTCGTACGGGAAGTACCTCAGCGCCCAGCAGGCCCAGGCCCGCTTCGGGGCCTCGCCCCAGCAGGTCGCGGCCGTCAAGGCGTGGCTGCGGAAGGCGGGTCTGACCGTCACCGGCACCAGCCGGCGCTATGTGTCGGTCTCCGGTGAAGTCGCCGCCGCCGAGAAGGCGTTCGGCACCCAGATGCACAACTACCGTAAGAGCGGCCACACTTACCGCGCCCCGCAGCGGGCGGCGTCCGCGCCGGCCTCGCTGAACGGCGCGGTGCTCACCGTCACCGGCCTGGACAACGCGCCGCACAAGGCCGCCCACCGGGACGAACTGCCGCCGCCGGACGAGGTGTTCAAGAACTCCGGGCCCTTCTCCAGCTACTACGGCTCGACCATCGACCGCTCGCTGCCCAAGGCCTACGGCCACACCGCGCCCTTCGCGATCAAGGGCTACACGGGTAAGCAGCTACGTTCGGCCTACGCGGCGGGCAGCAAGACGGGCAAGGGCGTGCGGGTGGCCATCACCGACGCCTACGCCTCCCCGACGATCGCGAAGGACGCCGCCGAGTACGCCAAGCGCAACGGCGACGCGCCTTACCGCAAGGGCCAGTTGAGCCAGGTGCTGCCCGGCAAGTACACGCACACCGAGGAGTGCGGGGCGGCCGGCTGGTACGGCGAGGAGACGCTGGACGTGGAGGCCGTGCACGCGGTCGCCCCGGACGCCGACATCACCTACGTCGGCGGTGCCTCCTGCTACGACGACGATCTGCTGGACTCGCTCGGCAAGATCGTCGACAAGCACCTCGCGGACATCGTGTCCAACTCCTGGGGCGACATCGAGGCCAACCAGACCCCGGACCTGGCCGCCGCCTACGACCAGGTGTTCAAGATGGGCGCCATCCAGGGCATCGGCTTCTACTTCTCCTCCGGTGACGACGGCGACAACGTCGCCAGCACCGGCACCAAGCAGGTCGACGTCCCGGCCAACTCGGCGTGGGTGACGTCCGTCGGCGGCACCTCGCTCGCCGTCGGCAAGAACGACAAGTACCAGTGGGAGACCGGCTGGGGCACGCTCAAGGCGGACCTCGCCAAGAACGGCCGGAGCTGGGCGAAGTTCCCCGGCGCCTACACCTCCGGAGCCGGCGGCGGCACCAGCAAAACCGTGCCGCAGCCGTACTACCAGAAGGGTGTCGTGCCCAAGGCGCTGGCCACCGCGAACGGTGGGGCGCCGATGCGCACCGTGCCGGACATCGCGGCGGTCGCCGACCCCAACACCGGTTTCCTGGTGGGGCAGACGCAGACCTTCCCGGACGGCTCGCTGAAGTACAGCGAGTACCGCATCGGCGGCACCTCGCTGGCCGCGCCCGTGATCGCGGGCGTGCAGGCGCTGGCGCAGCAGGCGCACGGCGGGCGGGCCCTCGGCTTCGCCAACCCGGCGATCTACGACCGCTCGGGCAGCCGCCAATACCACGATGTGACGGACCACCCGCGCGGCCACGACCTGGCCGTGGTCCGCGTCGACTACGCCAACGGCGTGGACGACTCGGAGGGTGTGCTGACCTCGCTGCGCAGCCTCGGCAAGGACAGCTCGCTGCACGCGGTCCGCGGCTACGACGTGGTGACAGGCGTGGGCACCCCCGCCCGCGGCTACATCAGCTCGTACCGCAAGAAGCACTGAGGTCCGCACCCTGACGGCCGTCCGACGGCCGCCACCGCGGACCGCACGCACCACGGCGCCCGCCCCGTACCATCGGGGCGGGCGCCTTGGCGTGCGGCTACTCCCGGGTCAACTGCCGTACCGGGCAGCTCACTTCCGGACCAGCTTGCGCATCCGCTCGATCTCCGCGGACTGGCTGTCGATGACGGAGGCGGCCATCTTCCTGGCCGGTCCGTAGGCGCCCTTCGACTTCTCCGTCTCGGCCATCCGCACGGCGCCCTGGTGGTGGGCCACCATCATGGTGAGGAAGGCGGTGTCGAAGGCGGCGCCGTGGAGCTTCTTCAGCTTGGCCATGGCGGCCTCGTCCATCATCCCCGCCATCTGCCCTCCGCCGTGCTCGCCGTGACCGGTGTGGCCGCCGTGTCCGCCGTGGCCGGCGCCGTCCGCGGGCACGGTCTCGCCCCAGGCGGTCAGCCAGCCGGACATGGTGCGGATCTCCGGGTCCTGGGCCTTCTGGATCTTCACGGCCAGCCCGCGCACCTCGGCGGAACCGGCCCGCTCGGGCGCCAACTCGGCCATCTCCACGGCCTGCCGGTGGTGCGGGATCATGCCCTGCGCGAAGGACACGTCCTGCCCGTTGTGGGCACCGGACGCGGCGGCCGAGGGCGAGCCGGCGGCCCGCTCCCCGTCACCACCACCGCAGCCCGCAACGGTCAGCACGGCGACCGCGCCGAAGGCGGCGCAGAGCATCCGGGCACGGGCGGACTTCACGGGTGTGGGCATGAGTGTGGACATGGGTGTGGACGTGTGTGTGGACATGGGTCTCTCTCCTGGTGTGGTGCGCGCGTGCGGTGTGCGTGTGCGGTGCGCGCGGGGTGTGCGGAACGTCGTACGGGCACGGGCGGACGCAGGCGCGCCGCGGGTGCGGGCGGGCCTGGTCGGCGGCGGTGGCTACGTCCGCAGGACCTGGAGAGTGACCGGATCCGGTGGGTCCGGGTCGGTGGCGCGGGCCGCGGCGAGCCGGTGCGGGAGCGCGGCGGCGGGCGGGGCGGGGGCCGCGGAGGGGGTGAGGACGGGCGGGGCGTAACCGGCGGCGGTGCCGGGTGCGGCGCAGAGCCCGTCGGCGTGCCCCAGGTCATGCCCGCCGTGACCGCCCGATCCGGCGGCGGGGCAGTCGGGCTGCCCGGCGGCCATCCGGTGCACGACGGCGCCACGGCCGTGGACCACCATGGTGTGCTCGGCGACGCGATAGTGCCCGGCCACCGAAGCATGACCGCCCACCGACGAACCGTGCCCACCCGCCGCCGCCCCGGACGCGGGCCGCGGCAGTGCGGCGCCCGGGGCCAGTGCGTGCATCGCCAGCAGCCCGGCGAGCAGCGCCAGCACCAGGGACGGCAGCGCACGGCACCGCACGGGTGCCGGGGCGGAGCCGTCGAGGATCACCGGGTCATCGTAGAGGGGCCAGGCGGGGGTGAGGGACCGGCCAGGGCATCGCGTCGCTCTGACGATTACACTGGCCGCGTGCCTCAACTTCGCCTCGCCCTGAATCAGATCGACTCGACCGTCGGCGATCTCGCCCGCAACGCCGAGGCGATCCTCCGCTGGACCCGGCACTCGGCAGACCAGGGGGCGCATCTCGTGGCGTTCCCCGAGATGGCGCTGACCGGGTACCCGGTGGAGGATCTCGCCCTGCGCTCCTCGTTCGTCGAGGCCTCCCGGCAGGCGCTGCGCACCCTCGCGGCCGGGCTCGCCGAGCAGGGCCTCGGCCAACTGCCCGTCCTCGTCGGCTACTTGGACCGCAGCGAGTCCGCCGAGACCCGGTACGGCCAGCCGGCCGGCGCCCCGCAGAACGCGGCGGCCGTGCTGTACGGCGGCCGGGTCGCCCTCACCTTCGCCAAGCACCATCTGCCGAACTACGGCGTCTTCGACGAGTTCCGCTACTTCGTGCCGGGCGACACCCTGCCGGTGGTGCGGGTGCACGGGGTGGACGTGGCGCTGGCGATCTGCGAGGACCTCTGGCAGGAGGGCGGCCGGGTGCCCGCCGCCCGCACCGCCGGGGCCGGGCTGCTGCTCTCGGTCAACGCCTCGCCGTACGAGGTGCAGAAGGACGACGCCCGGCTGGAGTTGGTGCGCAAGCGCGCCCAGGAGGCCGGCTGCACCACGGCCTATCTGGCGATGACCGGCGGCCAGGACGAGCTGGTCTTCGACGGGGACTCGATCGTGGTCGACCGGGACGGCTCGGTCATCGCCCGCGCCCCGCAGTTCTCCGAGGGCTGTGTGGTGCTGGATCTGGAACTGCCGGCCGCGGCCGCCGAGCCGCCGTCCGGGACCGTGGACGACGGGCTGCGCGTCGACCATCTCACCCTCTCCGCCGACCCGCTCCCGGCGTACCCGGCGGAGCTGTCCGGGGGGTACGCGGAGCGGCTGGACGACGCCGAGGAGATCTACTCGGCGCTGGTGGTGGGGCTGCGCGCCTATGTCGAGAAGAACGGTTTCCGCTCGGTGCTGATCGGCCTGTCCGGCGGCATCGACTCGGCCCTCACCGCGGCCCTGGCCTGCGACGCGCTGGGCGCCGAGCAGGTGTACGGCGTCTCCATGCCGTCGAAGTACTCCTCGGAGCACTCCCGGGAGGACGCGGCGGAGCTGGCGCGGCGCACCGGGCTGCACTTCCGCACGGTGCCCATCGCCCCGATGTTCGACGCCTACATGGGCTCGCTGGGGCTGACCGGGCTCGCCGAGGAGAACCTCCAGTCCCGGCTGCGGGGCACCCTGCTGATGGCGATCTCCAACCAGGAGGGCCACATCGTGCTCGCCCCGGGCAACAAGTCCGAGCTGGCGGTGGGCTATTCGACCCTCTACGGGGACTCGGTGGGCGCCTACGGGCCGATCAAGGACGTCTACAAGACGACGGTCTTCCAGCTCTCCGAGTGGCGCAACCGGGCGGCCCGGGAACGCGGCCTGACACCGCCGATCCCGGAGAACTCCCTCACCAAGCCGCCCAGCGCCGAGCTGCGCCCCGACCAGGTGGACACCGACTCGCTGCCGGACTACCCGGTGCTGGACGCGATCCTGGACCGGTATGTGGACCACGACCAGGGCGCGGACGCGATCGTGGCGGCCGGTTTCGACGCGGAGCTGGTGGAGCGGACGCTGCGGATGGTGGACAACGCCGAGTACAAGCGGCGCCAGTACCCGCCGGGCACCAAGATCTCCGCGAAGGGCTTCGGCAAGGACCGCCGCCTGCCGATCACTTCCCGCTGGCGCGAGTCGACCTGAACCGGGGCCGTACGGCGTCCCCTTGGGCCACCGCGGGGTGGCCGGCGACCAGGCGTCCGGCGGGGGCCGCGGTCCCGCGGTCCACCGCACCGGCCGCCGCGGCGACGCCCAGGCCCAGTACGGCGAGGGCGGCGCCGGCCACCGCCGGGGAGGTCAGGCCGAAGCCGGCGGCGAGGGCGAGCCCGCCGATCCAGGCGCCGCCCGCGTTGGCCAGGTTGAACGCGGCCTGGTTGGCGGAGGAGGCCAGCGAGGGTGCGGCGGACGCCTTCTCCATCACCATGAGTTGGAGCGGTGAGCCGGTGACGAAGGCGGCGGTGCCGAGCAGCGCCACCGCGAGCGCGGCGCTCCACCCGGTCCGCATCAGCAGCGGGAACAGCGCCAGCACCACCAGCAGCGCGGTGAGGCCGCCGTAGAGGGTGCCGCGCAGCGAGCGGTCGGCGAGCCGGCCGCCGAGCAGGTTGCCCGCGGTGGCGCCGACCCCGAACAGCGCCAGCAGCAGCGTCACAGTGCCCGGCGCGTAACCGGCGACCCCGGTCAGCATCGGGGTGATGTAGCTGTACGCGGCGAAGAGCGCGCCGAACCCGGCGACGGTGGTGCCCAGGGCCAGCCACACCGGCAGCGAGCGCAGTGCGGCCAGCTCCCCGCGGAGCCCGCCGGTGCCCGATCCGCCGCCGGGCGCCGCCGCGGGCAGCATCCCCCGGAGCGCGGCCACCGCGAGCAGGCCGATGGCGCTGACGGCGAGGAAGGTGGCGCGCCAGCCCGTGTGCTGCCCCATGAGGGTCGCCGCGGGCACGCCCAGCACATTGGCGGTGGTCAGGCCGAGGAACATCAACGACACGGACCTGGCCTTGCGTTCGGGTGCGACGAGCCCGGTGGCGACGACGGCGCCGACCCCGAAGAAGGCGCCGTGCGGCAGGCCGGTGAGGAAGCGGGCGGCGAGCAGCGAGTGGTAGCCGGGGGCGGCGGCGGAGAGCGCGTTGCCGACGGTGAAGAGCACCATCAGGCCGATGAGGACGCGGCGGCGCGGCAGGCGGGCGGTGAGGGCGGCGAGCAGCGGGGCGCCGATGACGACGCCCAGCGCGTAGGCGGAGACCAGGTGGCCCGCGGTGGGCAGGGAGACGGACAGGTCGTCCGCGACCTCGGGCAGCAGGCCCATGATCACGAACTCGGTGGTGCCGATGCCGAAGGCGCCCACGGCGAGGGCGAGCAGGGCCAGAGGCATGGGGGAGCAACCTTCCGGGGTGGGGGGTGGGGTGTGACGGACGCTGTATGTTCCGTCTGGAAACAAAGTCTCCCAGCCCCGGTGTTCCCGGGTGTTTCCCGTGGATGAACAACGGGCGTCGGCGGCCGGGCGTCCCGCCCCTGGCGGCACTCCCCCGCCCCGGCTCAGCCGTCCCGTCGTACGCCGCTGACCTGCGCCGTCAGTGGCCGATACGGATCTTCGCGGCGACCGGCAGATGGTCGCTCCCGGTCCGCGGCAGGGTCCAGGACGTGACCGGTTCCACATCCCTGACCATGATCTGGTCGATCCGCGCCATCGGGAACGCGGCCGGCCAACTGAAGCCGAAACCGCTGCCCGCCGCACCCTGGGTGGACCGCATCTGGGCGGTGACCCCCTTGAGCGCGCGGTCGTTCATGGTGCCGTTGAGATCGCCCAGCAGCACCACCCGGCGCTGCGGTTCGCGCCGGATCGCCTGCCCCAGCGCGTCCGCACTGTGATCCCGCTCGCTCGCGGTGAAACCGGCGTTCAACTTGACCCGCACCGACGGCAGATGCGCCTCGTAGACGGCGACCACACCCGCCGGAGTGCTGATCTCGGTACGCAGCGCGCGCACCCAACCCAGCTTGATGTCAACGGACTTGGTGCCGCGCATCGGGTACTTGCTCCACAGCCCGACGGTGCCCTGCACCGAGTGGTACGGGTACGTCGCGGCGAGCACCTTCTTGTACACCGGCACGGCGGCCGGGGCGAGTTCCTGGAGGGCGACCACGTCCGCGCCGGAGGCGGCGACATCGCGGGCGGTGCCGGTCGGGTCCGGGTTCTCCGCGTTGACGTTGTGGGTGGCGACGGTGAGGTCGCCGCCGGGGCCGGTGCGGTCCAGCAGCAGCCCGCCGAAGAGGTTGAACCACACCACCGTAGGCAGCACCAGCGCCACCACCGCACTCGCCGATCTGCGGACCACGGCGCCGATCAGCAGCAGCGGCACCAGCAGCCCGCACCACGGCAGGAAGGTCTCGATCAGACTGCCCAGGTTTCCCACGGTGTTGGGGATGTGGGAGTGCAGCAGCATCAGCAGGGCCAGCAGGATGGCCACCGCGGCCAGCACCAGGCCCCGCCGCCAGATGCCGCTCCCCAGCAGCGAGTGCGGCAACCGCAATCGGAACCGGCCGCCCGGACCGCCGCTCACGGGGCCGCCCTCCTGGTCCGTCTCCGTCGCGTATCCCTGCGCCATACCGCCGCCTCGCTACCTGCCGTGCACACCGTTCCCGCCTCCGTGGCCCTGACGACCCTAGGGGATGAAAGGTGCTGTCTGAGACCGCCCGCTCCCGGGCGGGCCGTACGGCCACAGGACGAACGGGCGGGGGCCGGGAGTTCCGGCCTCCGGGGCCACCCGACGCTCTGTGACGAAACCCGCACAATGCACCCCTCCGCCCCGGGCGCACCCCGCGCACGCGGGCCCGGTGTCCTGCGGGGGAACGGGCCAAAAGCCTTACGGGGACGCGGTGTCGGGGTCGGCGGGAGCGTGCGCGGTGGGACCGGTTCCGGTGGGCGCGTGGGGAGTGGTGCGGGCGTGGGGCGGGTCGAGTGCGCGGGGGCGGGTGGCGGCCGGAGTGCGCGGGCGCGGCGGGCCGGGTGGGCAGCGGCGGCGCTGCGCCTCTGGCAGAGCCGGGCGGCGGGTGCCACCATGGACGGGAGTCCGGGGACGCCGACCGAGGCGCCTTGAGATGACACGAAGGAGCACGTTGCGATGACGCAGAATCCGGCTGCCCAGCCAGGCCCCGGCGGCGCCCCCGCCGGCAGGACGCTGTACGGCGGCAAGTCCTCCCGCCGTATCACCGTGCGCGACCTCACCGACGCCAAGGAGCGCGGCGAGAAGTGGCCCATGCTCACCGCCTACGACGCGATGACCGCCTCCGTCTTCGACCAGGCCGGCATCCCCGTCCTGCTCGTCGGGGACTCGGCGGGCAACTGCGCCCTCGGGTACGAGACCACCGTGCCCGTCACCCTCGACGAGATGGTGGTGCTCTCCTCCGCCGTGGTCCGCGGCACCCGCCGCCCCCTGATCGTCGCCGACCTGCCCTTCGGCTCGTTCCAGGAAGGCCCCACCCAGGCGCTGCGCAGTGCGCTGCGGCTGGTGAAGGAGGCCGGGGTGGGCGCCGTCAAGCTGGAGGGCGGCGAGCGCTCGCACCGCCAGATCGAGCTGCTGGTGGAGTCCGGCATCCCGGTGATGGCGCACATCGGTCTCACCCCGCAGTCCGTCAACACGATGGGGTACCGGGTGCAGGGCCGCGGCGAGGAGGCAGCTCAGCAACTCCTCCGCGACGCCAAGGCGGTTCAGGACGCGGGCGCCTTCTCGGTGGTGCTGGAACTGGTGCCGGCCGAGCTGGCCGCCGAGGTCACCCGCGCTCTCCAGGTGCCGACCATCGGTATCGGCGCCGGCCCCGACTGCGACGCGCAGGTCCTCGTCGCCCCCGACATGCTCGGCCTGACCGACGGCCGGGTGCCGCGCTTCGTCAAGAAGTACGCCGATGTGCGCGGGGTGATGGAGAACGCGGCCCGCGCCTTCGCCGAGGACGTCGTCGGCGGCACCTTCCCGGCCGAGGAACACTCCGTGCACTGACCTGAGTTGACCCCGCTCGGGCCCGCCGCGAGCCGCTGTCGGCGGCTTGTCGGCGGGCTGTCGGTGGCGCCTGCCAGGATGTCGCCATGACGCGAATCGGCAACTACCCCGGAGGCGGCGGGTCCGTCGCGGTGTCAGTACGGGGCCTGGTCAAGCACTACGGCGAGACCAAAGCCCTGGACGGTGTGGACCTGGACGTGCGCGAGGGCACCGTGATGGGTGTCCTCGGGCCGAACGGCGCCGGCAAGACCACCCTGGTGCGCTGCCTCTCCACCCTGATCGTGCCGGACGCCGGCACCGCCGTCGTCGCCGGCTACGACGCGGTGCGCCAGCCCCGTCAACTGCGCCGCGTGATCGGCCTGACCGGCCAGTACGCCTCGGTCGACGAGAAGCTCTCCGGCTGGGAGAACCTGTACATGATCGGCCGGCTGCTCGATCTGTCCCGCAAGGAGGCCCGCGCCCGCGCCGACGCGCTGCTGGAGCGGTTCTCCCTGACCGAGGCGGCCGGCAAGCTGGCCTCGGCGTACTCCGGCGGTATGCGGCGGCGGCTCGACCTCGCCGCGTCGCTGATCGGCCGCCCGCACATCCTGTACCTGGACGAGCCCACCACCGGCCTCGACCCCCGCACCCGCAACGAGGTGTGGGAGGAGGTCAGGAACATGGTCCGGGACGGGGTGACCGTGCTGCTCACCACCCAGTACATGGAGGAGGCCGAGCAGTTGGCGTCCGAGCTGACCGTGGTGGACCGCGGCCGGGTCATCGCGGGCGGCGCCATCGAGGACCTGAAGGCGAGGGTCGGCGGCCGCACCGTGCGCATCCGCCCGTCCAATCCGCTCCAGGTCCGCCCGCTCGCCGCCACCCTCGACTATCTGAACGTCGCCCGCCCCGGCTCCATCCAGGTCGACGCGGAGACGGACACCGTCCTCGTCCCCATCGTCAGCGACGAGCAGCTCACCACGGTGATCAGCGCGGCCACCGGGCAGGGCGTCAGCATCGCCTCCATCACCACCGCCCTGCCCAGCCTGGACGAGGTGTTCCTGTCCATCACCGGCCAGAAGGCGTCCGCCTCCGAGGACGCCGGGCCCGCACCGGAAGAGATCGCCGTATGAGCGCCCACCTGCAGCCCGGCGCCACCCTGGACGAAGCGCCGCACGCCGCCCCCCTCGCTGCCGCCTCCGTCATGAGGGTCGAGGCCGACCCCCGGATCGGCCTGCGCAGCCATCTGCGCCACACCGGTGCCCTCCTCCGCCGCAATCTGCTGTGGATCAAGGGGGACCCGCAGTCGCTGTTCGACGCGGTCGCGATGCCGATCATCTTCACCCTGCTCTTCGTCTACGTCTTCGGCGGCTCCATCGGCCAGGCTCTCGGCGGCGGCCAGGACGCGTATGTGCAGTACGCCATCCCGGGAATGCTCTCGATGCTGAGCATGGGCATGGCCATGGGTGTGGGCACCGGGTTCAACGAGGACTTCCAGAAGGGCATCATGGACCGCTTCCGGTCCCTGCCCATCGGACGCAGCTCGGTGCTGATCGCGAAGGTCATGGTGGAGTTGATCCGCCTGCTGATCTCCCTCACGATGCTGATGATCGTCGCGGTCCTCATCGGCTTCGAGATCACCACATGGACGGGGACGTTCGCCGCCCTCGGCCTGACGGTGCTGTTCAGCTTCTCCGTCATGTGGATCTTCCTGACCCTCGGTGTGACCCTGAAGAACGGGCAGGCCGTACAGGCCATGGGCTTCCTGGTGATCATGCCGCTGCAGTTCGCCTCGTCGATCTTCGCGCCGACCGACTCCATGCCGTCCTGGCTGAAGAACTTCGCCGACTACAACCCGCTGTCGGGCCTCGCCGACGCGGCCCGCGGTCTGATGCTGGGCGGCGAGATCGCCCACGGCCTGTGGGTGACGCTGAGCTGGAGCGCCGGCATGACCCTGATCATGGCGCCGATCGCGATCTACAAGTACGCCAAGCGGACCTGACACCCCCGCGGCACCGCCCAGGGTGCCGCGTCACAGCAGGGCGACGGCCTCCGCCAGGGTGAGGCCGCCGCCTTCGGCGTAGGCGGTGCGGTAGTCGGCCTCGTCCAGCCGGGCGCGGGCCGCCCCCTCCGCCTGCTGCCGCATCCCGCGCTCCACCCGGTTGGGGACGCAGTCCGCGGAGAGCAGGGCGTCGGCGCAGCCCAGCAGCCGTACCGCGTCGGCGGCGCGGGCGCCCTGGCCGTCCTCGGCGAGGGCGATGGCCGCGGTCGCCAGATGCACCCACGCCATCTGCGGGGCGACCACCCGGGCCATCGGCGCCTGCGCGTGACCCAGCGCCTCCCGAACGGTGGCCAGGCCCGCGGTGTACTCGCCGTCCAGGATGTCCAGCCAGGCGTCCACCCCGGCGATGAGGCCGGCGAAGACGGAGAAGCCGGCGGCGCCGAACCCCTCGCGCAGCAGCCGGAGTTGGTCCCGGGCCTCGGCGGTGCGGCCGGTGCGGCCCAGCAACATGCTGAGGAAGAGGCGCCCGGAGGGCATCGCCCCGTTCGCGGTCTGCAGGCCGGTGGCGACGACCTGCCGCATCAGCGCCTCACCGGCCTCGTCCTGACCGTCCTCCGCCAGGACGTTGCCCAGCCGCACGGTGAGCACCGCGGCCTGCGAGCGGGCACCGAGCCGCTCCGTGTGGTCCCGGGCCGCCCGGTAGTCGGCCGCGGCCTCGGCGTAGGCGCCGCGCCGCTCATGGCCCTCGCCGCGGGCGGCGAGCGCCTCCGCCATGCCCCAGGCGTCGCCCAGCTCGGTGAAGATCTCCAGCGACTCCTGGGCGTCCCGCGCCCCGTCGCCGGTCCAGTCGCCGCGGCTGGCCAGCATGTTGCCGCGCATCTGGAGGGCGGCGGCCAACTCCCAGCGGTAGTCCAGCTTCCGGCAGGTGTCGACGGTGGTGTCGATGAGCTCCCGCACCCGGTCGACGCCCCCGGTCATCAGCACCGCGAAGAAGCAGAGGTTGCCCGGACTACGGCAGGTCTGCGGCAGTCCGGGCCGGTAGACGGCGGCGATGGCCCGCAGCCTGGCCTGCGCCTCCTCCTCCCGCCAGTTCCCCAACTCCAGGTCCATACAGGCCAGATGGACCATGTGCACCCCGCGCCGTGCCTCCGCCAGCAGCTCCGGGCGCATCGGCGGCGGCGCGTCCACCGGCCGCTCGTACACCGGCTCCGCGGGCGGCTCGCCGGGGGCGAAGGGGTCGGGGCCGAGCGCCATGGCCTCCAGGGCCCAGATCCGGGTCTCGTGCCGCTGGTCCTTGATCTGCCAGTACCAGCACAGCGACAGCACCAGGCAGAGCACCTCCTGCTCGTCCCGGGCGGCGACCGCCCGGCGCAGCGCGGTGCGCAGGTTCTCGTACTCGGTGCCGAGCAGGGCGAGCGCGGCGCGCTGGCCGGGGCCTCGCAGCAGGGGGTCGGTGGTGCGGGCCAACTCCCGGTAGTGCACCAGATGGGCGCGTTCCGCCGCGGCCCGGTCCCCCGCCTCGTCCAGCCGCTCCCCGGCGTACTCGGCGACGGTCTCCAGCATCCGGTACCGCATCCCGGACCGGCCGTCCTCCCCCGAAGGGGCCGCCACCACAAGGGACTTGTCGACCAGAGAGCCCAGCGCGTCCAGAGCCCCCGCGCCGCACACCGCCTCCGCGGCCGGCAGCTCGCAGCCCCCGGCGAAGACGGAGAGCCGCCGCAACACGGTCCGCTCCTCCTCGTCCAGCAGCTCCCAGGACCAGTCGACCACGGCACGCAGGGTCTGCTGGCGCGGCAGCACGGTACGGGCGCCGCCGGTGAGCAGCCGGAAGCGGTCGTCCAGCCGGTCGGCGATCTGCCGCGGGGTGAGCAACCGCAGCCGGGCCGCGGCCAGTTCGATGGCGAGCGGCAGCCCGTCCAGGCGCCGGCAGATCTCCGCCACCGCCGCCGGATCGTCCTCGGCGCGGAACCCGGCCCTGGCCGCGGCGCCCCGTTCGGCGAGCAGCCGCTCCGCCACGGGCTGCGGCAGCGGCTCCACCGGGTGCAGCACCTCGCCGGGCACCCCCAGCGGCTCACGGCTGGTGGCGAGGACGGTGAGCTCGGGGCACCGCTCCAGCAGCCGGGCCGCCAAGTGGGCGGCGGCGCCCACCAGATGCTCGCAGTTGTCGAGCAGCAGCAGCATCCTGCGGGGCGCGCAGTGCTCGATGAGGCGGGTCAGCGGGTCGTCATGGTGCTCGGCGGCGCTCCGCAGTTCCTCGGCCCCGGTACCGCGCAGCACGGTCTCGCGGGCGCCGAGCGCCTCCACGACCGCCTCCGGCACCGTCTCCGGGTCGTCCACGGGGGCGAGTTCGGCCAGCCACACCCCGTCCGGGGCGATGTCCCCGAGCCCTTCGGCGGCCTCCTGCGACAGCCGGGTCTTGCCCGCGCCGCCCGGCCCCAGCAGGGTCACCAGACGCGCCCGCCGCAGCCGGTCCCGGACGGCCTGGAGATCCTCCTCCCGCCCCACGAACGAGGTGAGCCGGGCCGGCAGGTTCCCGTACACGGCGACCGCCTCCGGCACCGGCGGTACGGGCTCGGGGGCGGCGGGCGAGTCGAGGAGCGCGGTGTGCAGGGCGCGCAGCCGGGGGCCGGGGGCGGTGCCGAGCAGTTCACCGAGGGTGCGCCGCACCTCCTCGTAGGCGGCCAGGGCCTCGGCGGGGCGGCCCGCGTCGCGCAGGGCGCGCAGCCGCAGCTCGTGCAGGGCCTCGTCCAGCGGGTGGGCGTCGGAGAGCGCCGCCAGTTCCGGCAGCGCCTCCTCGGCCCGGCCCAGGGCGAGTACCGCGGCCAACCGGGTGCGCCGGGCGTCGAGTTGCCGGGCCTCCCAGCGGGCCGCCGCCGGCTCCCGGTCCGGCAGATCGGCGAGTACCGGGCCCCGCCACAGCGCGAGGGCGTCGTCCAGGAGTGCGGTGGCCTTGCCCGGGTCGCCGTCGTCCAGGGCGCGGGCCCCGTCGGCGGCCAGCCGCTCGAAGCGGTAGAGGTCCACGTCGTCCGCGTCCGCCGCCAGCTTGTAGCCGCCGTCCGCCGCGAGCACCGCCTGCGCCCCGACGGCCCGCCGCAGCCGCCCCACCAGGGCCTGCACCGCCCCGGCCGCGTCGGCGGGCGGACCGGCGCCCCACACCTCGTCCACCAGCAGCGGCATCGGCACGGTCCGTCCGGCCCGCAGCACCAGCACCGTCAGCAGGGCACGCAGCCGCGGGCCGCCGAGCGGGACGGCCGTACCGTCCGGGCGGTGCACTTCGGTGGTGCCGAGAATCCGGTAACGCACCCGCCCATTGTCCCCGGTCCCCCGCCGGGTGGGGACGGGCGGTTCACAGCCCGAGTCGGGACAGATCGGGGCTGCCCTCCCAGAAGCGGTACAGGTGGCGGCCCAGGAAGGTCTCGTAGCCGTCGATGCCGAGGCCGCGGAGGACGGTGTCGGCCAAGTCGAAGAACCAGCCGTTGAGTTCGGGGATCCACAGCAGCGCGAAGACGGCGAGCAGGCCGAACGGCGCGAAGGGCTCGACCTGGCGGCGGATGCCGTGGGAGAGCCAGGGCTCGATGATGCCGTAGCCGTCCAGGCCCGGGATCGGCAGCAGGTTGAGGAGGGCGGCGGTGACCTGGAGCAGGGCGAGGAAGGCGAGGGCGAAGCGGAAGGTGCCCGGGACGCCGTCGAGGGCGCCGAGCCAGTAGGGCGCGGTGCAGACGACGGCGAAGAGGACGTTGGTCAGCGGCCCGGCCGCGGAGATCAGGCTGTGCCGCCAGCGGCCCCGGATCCGGCCGCGTTCGATGAAGACGGCGCCGCCGGGCAGCCCGATCCCGCCCATGATCACGAACAGCACCGGCAGCACGATGCTCAGCAGGGCGTGGGTGTACTTCAGCGGGTTGAGCGTGAGATAGCCCTTGGCGCCGACGGAGATGTCCCCGCTGTGCAGGGCGGTGCGGGCGTGGGCGTACTCGTGGAGGCAGAGGGAGACGATCCAGGCGCCGGTGACGAAGAGGAAGACGGCGATGCCCGGGTTGTCCGCGAAGCCGGTCCAGACCGCCCAGCCGGCGACGGCGGTGACGGCCGCGATCCCGAGGAAGACGGGGCTGATCCTGCGGTCGCCGCTGCGGGCGGTGGCGGTGGTCATCGCGGTGTGCTCCCGGGTGCGCGGCGGCGGTGGGCGGTGGCTCAGGCGGTGGGGGCCGGGCTGCCGGCGGCGCGGGCCCGCCGTACGCAGTACCAGGTCATGTTGGAGGAGAGGCCGGCCAGCAGGACCCAGAGGACGCCGACGAGCCAGACGCCCTGGACGAAGGAGACCACGGCGGCGGCGACGGCGAGCACGCAGACGGCGAGGGCGTAGCGGGCGAGGCGGGGCATGGGCGTCGGCTCCTGTCCGGGAGGTCTCGGAGGTGGGCCGCCGTCCGGCCGCGGCCGGATCGGACGGCGGAGGTCGGTCGTGGTCCGCCGTCCAGTGTCCCCCATGGCGGGCGCCCGCCCCGCCGCGGGCGCCGCTCGGACGTCAGACGTCGGTGACGCGCAGTCCGGCGTGCGCCTTGTAACGGCGGTTGACCGAGATCAGGTTGGCGACCAGGGACTCCACCTGGTGGGCGCCCCGCAGCCGGCCCGCGAAGACGCCCCGCATCCCGGGGATACGGGCGGCGAGCGCCTGCACCACATCGGTGTCGGCCCGGGACTCGCCCAGCACCAGCACATCGGTGTCGATCCGCTCCACCTCCGGGTCCTGGAGCAGTACGGCGGAGAGGTGGTGGAAGGCGGCCGTGACCCGCGACTCGGGCAGCAGTACGGCGGCCTGCTCGGCCGCGCTGCCCTCCTCCGGCTTCAGCGCGTAGGCGCCCTTCTTGTCGAAGCCCAGCGGATTGACGCAGTCCACGACCAGCTTCCCCGCCAGATCCCCGGCCAGCGCCTCCAGCGTCCTGGCGTGCCCCTCCCACGGCACGGCCACGATCACCACATCGCTCAGCCGGGCGCACTCGGCGTTCTCCGCGCCCCGCACACCGTGGCCCAGCTCCCCCGCCGCGGCGAGGGCACGCTCCTCGACCCGGGAGCCGATGACCACCTGCTGGCCGGCGCGGGCGAACCGGTAGGCGAGGCCCCGCCCCTGGTCGCCGGTGCCGCCGAGGACGCCCACCACCAGCCCCGACACATCGGGCAGCTCCCAGGGGTCGCGGGCGGGCCGGTCGGACGTCTTCGCTGCGGAGGATTCCGGGGTAGTCATGGGCCGACCCTATGCGCTGCCCCTGGCGCAGCCCGCCCCATACGGGCGTAATACGACCGAAAGCCCTTTCTCCGTGCGGAGGTTGGGGCAGGATGCGGCGCCATGGACGCGGTACGGGTGGCTCTGCTGCGCGAGGTGCTGGCGGGGACGGAGTGGCTGGGCGCCACCCGCTGCTTCGCGGGCGCCCTGCGCTCCTCGGTGGTACCGCACGGCGGCGGACTGCTGCTGGTCGGCACCGAGGAGTACGAGCCCTGGCACCTGGCGGCCCACCTGGTCGAGGAGGCCGCCTGGTCGGGGACACCGGAGCTGGCGCCGACCCTGGTACGGCACCGGGTGCGGCCCGGCGACCCGGCGCATCTGACGGTGGGCCTCGGCCGGATCGAGGCGGCGCACCGCGGGGAGACGCTGCTGGTCGTGGCCGAGGAGGAGCCGCGGGCCGGTCTGCTGGAGCGGATCCATGACGCACGGCGGGCCGGGGCGACGGTACTGGCGCTGGCCGGCGGCCGGGAGTTGGCGGCGCTGGCGCACGAGGCGCTGGCCCTGCCGGACGGCCCGCAACTCGACCTGGACACGGTGCAGCACCTGGTCAGCGCCGCCGCCGGGGAGAACGTGCTCCCCACGCCGCGTGGCCGCCGCACCTTCCGCGACCGCCTCTCCCGCCTCGCCGACCATCTGACGGCCCCGCCCCCGGACCAGTGGTGACGGCCCGCCGCGGCATCGCCTACGCCCCCGGCCGGCTCCCGTCGTCCGGCTGCTCGTCCGCGTCGGCCGGGGTGTCGTGCCAGCGGGGGTCGGTCTCCCACTCCAGGTTGCGTTCGCGTGCCGTGTCCATGGCGTGCTGGGCCTCCGCACGGGAGCCGTAGGGACCGAAGCGGTCCTTGTTGGGGCACTCCGGCCCCTCCTCGACCTTTTTGTGCTCCAGGCAGTAGAACCACTCGCCCGGCTTCCCGACCGTCCGCCTCTTGAACAGCGCCATGACCGCCACCTCGCTCCCAGACCGCACGGTTCCGGGTACCCAGCGGTACCCGCCTACGCCGCCATCGTGCCCCAACCCGGCTGGTTAGACTCACCGGTATGTCTGGCCAGTCGCTGCTCGTACCAGGGGAGCTGTCCCCCACCCGTTCCGTGCCCAAGAGCATTCCGCGCCCGGAGTACGTCGGGCGTCCCGCGCCCACCCCGTACACCGGGCCCGAGGTGCAGGACGCGGAGACCGTCGAGCGGATGCGGATCGCGGGCCGTATCGCCGCGCGGGCGATGGAGGAGGCGGCGAAGGCGATCGCGCCGGGCGTCACCACGGACACCCTGGACCGGATCGCGCACACCTATATGTGCGACCACGGCGCCTACCCGTCGACGCTGGGCTACCGCGGTTTCCCCAAGTCGCTCTGCACCTCGGTCAACGAGGTCATCTGCCACGGCATCCCCGACTCGACGGTGCTGAACGACGGCGACATCGTCAACCTGGACGTGACGGCGTTCATCGGCGGGGTGCACGGCGACAACAACGCCACCTATCTCGTCGGGGACGTCGACGAGGAGTCCCGGCTGCTGGTGGAGCGCACCCGGGAGTCGCTGAGCCGCGCGATCAAGGCGGTGAAGCCGGGCCGGCAGATCAATGTGATCGGCCGGGTCATCGAGTCCTACGCGGCGCGCTTCGGCTACGGCGTGGTGCGGGACTTCACCGGGCACGGCATCAACAGCTCGTTCCACTCCGGCCTGATCATCCCGCACTACGACAGCCCGCACGCCACCACCGTGATCCGCCCCGGCATGACCTTCACCATCGAGCCGATGCTGACCCTGGGCAGCCACGACTACGACATGTGGGACGACGGCTGGACGGTGGTCACCAAGGACCGCAGGCGCACCGCCCAGTTCGAGCACACGCTGCTGGTCACCGAATCCGGCGCGGAGATCCTCACCCTCCCCTGAGCCGTGGGGACTTCGGAGTCCGGGCGGCGGGCGAGCGCGTACGGCGCCGAGTGAGAGCGGAATCACGGGTAGGGGTGCGGCAGGACAGGTAAGGCTAGGTTAAGTTAGGTCAGCCTCAGTTCCGCTGTACCGGTCGGGCGGCAACGCCAACCCGCCCTCGAATCCGTCCTGGAGAGCCCGTATGCGAGCCGTCAGACTCACCGTCGTCACCGCCGCCGCCACCGCGGCTGCTCTGGCCTCCGTCACGGGCTGCACTCAGAAGAGCGACGCGAAGAACGGCGACGCCATCAAGGTGACCGCCGCGGACTCCACCTGCGAGACCTCCACCAAGGAGGCCCCGGCCGGCCGGATCAGCCTGGACATCGAGAACAAGGGCGCCAAGGCCACCGAGGTCGAGATCCTCTTCCCGGACGACCGGATCGTCTCCGAGAAGGAGAACATCGGCCCCGGCACCACCTACACGCTGACCGCCGAAGTGAAGGCCGGTGACTACGAGATCGCCTGCCGGCCCGGCATGAAGGGCCACGGCGTCCGGCAGAAGCTGACCGTGACCGGCGACGGCAAGACCACCGAGCGCGACCCGAAGCTCGACCAGGCCGTGGCCGACTACCGCGCCTATGTGCAGGAGCAGGCCGACCAGACGCTGCCCAAGGTCAAGGTCTTCACCGACGCCGTGGAGAAGGGCGATCTGGCGGCGGCGAAGAAGGCGTACGCGCCGTCCCGCCTCGGCTGGGAGCGGACCGAGCCGGTGGCCGAGTCCTTCGGTGACATCGACCCGAAGGTGGACGTCCGCGAGGACGGTCTGGAGGACGGCCAGGACCCGAAGACCGACTGGACCGGCTGGCACCGCCTGGAGAAGTCCCTCTGGCACGACCAGAGGATCGGCGCCACCGAGAAGAAGCTCGCCGGGCGGCTCCACACCGACCTGGTGGACTGGCAGAAGCGCGTCGGCAAGGCCGAGATCACCCCCACCTCCATGGCCAACGGCGCCAAGGAGCTGCTGGACGAGGTCGCCACCGGCAAGGTCACCGGCGAGGAGGACCGCTACGCCCACACCGACCTGGTCGACTTCCAGGGCAATGTGGAGGGCGCGAAGAAGGCGTACGAGCTGCTGAAGCCGGTGGCGGCGAAGCACGACCCGGCACTCACCAAGGAGTTGGACAAGCAGTTCGCCGCCCTGCAGAAGCTCCTCGACGGCTACCGCACCGGCGGCTCCGACTCCTATGAGTTCACCTCCTACGACAAGGTCGGCAAGGCGGACCGCAAGGAACTGTCGGACGCGGTCAACGCGCTGGCCGAGCCGCTGTCCAAGCTGGCCGCGGCCGTCGCGAAGTGAGCGGGGAGGGACCGGTGGGAGAGGAACCCATGGCTGAACAGCAGTCCGGCGAGCCCGAGTCCGGGGAACCGGCGGCTGCGGCGGGGCACAAGCCGTCCCGGCGCACCCTGCTGGGCTGGGGCGGCGCGGGGCTCGCGGTGGGCGCCGCGGCCGCCGGCGGCGCGGTGGCCGTCGCGCAGTCCGGGGAGTCCGAGGCCCATGCCGGTGCCGGTGGCGAGGTGGCGTTCCACGGGCCGCACCAGGCCGGTATCGCCACCGCCGTCCAGGACCGGCTGCACTTCGCGGCGTTCGACCTGAAGACGGACGACGCGGACGCCTTCGCGGACCTGCTGAAGGAGTGGACGCGGGCCGCCGCCCGGATGACGGCCGGTCACGCGGTGGGCGACGGCGCCTTCGGCGGGCTCGCCGAGGCCCCGCCCGACGACACCGGCGAGGCCCTCGGGCTGAAGCCGTCCCGGCTGACCCTCACCATCGGCTTCGGCCCCTCCCTCTTCGAGAAGTTCGGCGAGCGGCTCGCCGGGCGCCGGCCGGAGGCGCTGGCGGAGCTGCCCAAGTTCCCCGGGGACAACCTGGAGAAGGCCCGCAGCGGCGGCGACCTGTGCGTCCAGGCCTGTGCCGACGATCCGCAGGTCGCGGTGCACGCCATCCGCAATCTGGCCCGGATCGGCTTCGGCCGGGTCGCCGTCCGCTGGTCCCAACTGGGCTTCGGCAAAACGTCGTCCACCACCCCGGGCGCCCAGACGCCCCGTAACCTCCTCGGCTTCAAGGACGGCACCCGCAACATCGACGGCACCGACACCGCGCGGCTGGACAAGCATGTGTGGGTCGGCGCAAAGGACGGCCAGGACTGGCTGACCGGCGGCTCCTATCTGGTGGCCCGCCGGATCCGGATGAACGTCGAGACCTGGGACCGGGCCTCCCTCCAGGAGCAGGAGGACGTCTTCGGCCGGGACAAGGGCGAGGGCGCGCCCGTCGGCCGGTCCAAGGAGCACGACGAGCCGTTCCTGAAGGCGATGAAGCCGGACGCGCATGTGCGGCTCGCCCACCCGGACACCAACGACGGGGCGACCATCCTGCGCCGCGGCTACTCCTTCACCGACGGCACCGACGGCCTCGGCCGGCTGGACGCGGGCCTGTTCTTCCTCGCGTACCAGCGCGATCCGCGGACCGGGTTCATTCCGGTGCAGCGCAGGCTGGCGCGGCACGACGCGCTCAACGAGTACATCCAGCACGTGGGTTCCGCGGTCTTCGCGGTCCCGCCCGGCGTCCGCGGCAAGGACGACTGGTGGGGCCGCGCACTGTTCGAGCAGCGCTGAGAACGGGCTTGAGTACAGCTCGGGAACGGGCTTGAGGAAGGGCGGACACACAGCATGTTCGGCAACTACCTGATCGGTCTGCGCGAGGGGCTCGAAGCGAGCCTGGTGGTGTGCATCCTCATCGCGTACCTGGTGAAGACCGGGCGGCGGGACGCGCTGCGGCCGGTGTGGGCGGGTATCGCGGTGGCGGTGCTGCTGGCGTTCGGCTTCGGCTGCGCGCTGACCTTCGGCTCCCAGGAGTTGACCTTCGAGGCGCAGGAGGCCCTGGGCGGCTCCCTGTCGATCGTCGCGGTCGGCCTGGTCACGTGGATGGTGTTCTGGATGCGGCGTACCGCCCGGCACCTGAAGCAGGAGCTGACCGGCAGGCTGGACGCGGCGCTCCAGATGGGCACCGCGGCCCTGGTCGCCACCGCCTTCCTCGCGGTGGGCCGGGAGGGCCTGGAGACGGCGCTGTTCGTGTGGGCCTCGGTCCGCGCCTCCAACGACGGCACCCACGGCCCGCTGATCGGGGTGCTGCTCGGCCTGGCCACCGCGGTGGTGCTGGGCTGGCTCTTCTACCGCGGCGCGCTGCGGATCAACCTGGCGAAGTTCTTCACCTGGACCGGCGGGATGCTCGTCATCGTCGCCGCCGGTGTCCTCGCCTACGGCGTCCACGACCTCCAGGAGGCCGGCTGGGTGCCCGGTCTGCGGAACCTCGCCTTCGACATCAGCGGCACCATCCCACCGGACAGTTGGTACGGCACCCTCCTCAAGGGCGTCTTCAACTTCCAGCCCGATCCCACCGTCGTCCAGGTCGCGGTGTGGGCGCTGTACCTGGTCCTGACACTCGCCCTCTTCCTCTCCCCGGTAGGGTTCGGCCCCGGGAAGCCGAAGGTGAAGGGAACCGATGCACAAGCGAGCGACTCCGCGCAGGCGCAGGCCCGTTGACCCGGCGGAGAGCGGTCGCAGGCCGCGCCGGGCGGGGGCGGCCGCCGCGGCGGTGACCGTACTGGCGCTGGCCGCGAGCGGCTGCGTCACCGTGCACGGCGAGCGGGAGAGGGTGCCGTCCGCCACGAAGGGCGAGGCGGCCCGCGCCCTCACCGCGTTCACCACCGCCTACAACAAGGCGGACCAGGCGTACGACCCGAAGCTGGACGCGGGGCGGGTGGCGGGGCCGCTGGGCGCGATCAACCAGGCCGGGCTGCGCGCCAAGCACACCAACCACCCCGACGGGAACCCGGACCACGTCGACCTGAAGCTGACCGGCGCCCGGTACACCATCCCGAGGACGGCGGGCTGGCCGAAGTTCTTCGTGGCGGAGGCCCATCCGGACACCGGCCGGGACGGCGACGCGCAGCGCGATGTGAGCTGGCTGCTGGCCTTCACCCGCAGCGGCCCGGACGCCGAGTGGCGCGCCACCTATCTGTCGGTGCTGGCGAAGGCCAAGGTGCCCCGCTTCCGTACCGGCAAGGACGGGCTGGCCGAGGCGGTCCCCGCGGACAGCGGTGAACTGGCCGTCGCCCCGGGCAAGTTGAGCCGCGCCTACACCGGTTATCTGGCGGACGGCGGGGACGGTTTCGCGCCAGGACCCGGCACCTCGCAGTGGCGCGAGCAGCGCGAGAAGAACGCGTCCCGGCCCGGGAAGGCCACCCAGTACCTCGACGCCCCGCTCGGCGACGGCGGCTACGCCCCGCTGGCGCTGCGCACCGAGGACGGCGGCGCCCTGGTCTTCTTCAGCAGCCGCCACTACGAGAAGCAGACCGCGGCCCGCGGACTCGACCTCACCGTGGACAAGGACGTGCGGGCGCTGATGAAGGGCGAGCCCAAGCAGTCCCTCACCATGGAGCGGATCGCGGGACAGGCGGCGCTCACCCCACGGCGGGGCGCCGACCCGGCCGCGGTGAGGCTGCTCAGCCGCCTCCAGGGAGTCGTCTCCGCGAAGGGCGAGTAGGGCGCCGCGGCGGTCAGCCGCGCAGCGGCCAGGCCAGCGGCACCGGCTCGCCGCCGGTGACCCGGGCGCACTCGTCGGTCAGCACCGCGAGCAGCGTCAGCGGATCGGGCAGCGGCTGCTCCGGGCCGCGCACCCAGGTCAACTCGCCCAGTTCCGCGGGGAGTCGGGACGGCGGGACCAGCACATAGCTGCCGCGGCAGTGCCAGCGCAGGCCCGGGTGCTCGTCCATGGTCTCGGGGTGGCAGTCCAGCTCGCAGGGCCACCACTCGTCCTCGTCCTCGGGCGTACCGCGGGTCAGGGTGAAGAACAGCCACCGCCCGTCCCCCGACTCGGCGACCGGGCCGACCTCCACGCCCGCCTCCAGCAGCCGCCGCAGCGCCTCCCGCCCGGCCTCGACGGGTACGTCCAGCACATCGTGGACCATGCCGGTGGCGGTGATGAAGTTGGCCTCGGGCTGGTGCCGGGCCCAGCGCTCGATCTGGGAGCGGTCGGTGGTGGACTGAGTCTGCCAGGCGAAGGAGACCGGATGCCGGGCCGGGGTGGGGCAGCCGACGCGGTCGCAGGAGCAGCGGTAGCCGCTGGGGTGGGCGGCGGGCGACAGCGGGAGCCCCGCGGCGGCCGCGGCGAGCAGCAGCGCCTCACGGTCCGGTGCGTCCGCGGTGTCCCGGGGGCGGCGGCGCATCCACTGCGCGAACCTGCCCCGACCACCGGACCGGTGACCGAACTCTGCGCCCATCTAACCCCTCGCCTTCGCCTTCACCGATGTCGCCGTACCGTATCGCCGTGCCCTTGGCCGACGGCCGGGCCGTCGCCCCGTGCGAGGTTCCATGGTCCCACCATCCTGCTCCCGGCGTGGGCGGCCCGCGTATCCGGGGTCCCCGGCCGGTGTGCGCGGGCGCTCAGGAGGGGCGCAGAGCCAGCCCGCACCAGGTCAGCGGGGGACCAGGCCGTACAGGGCGTAGTCGACCAGGGTCTCGGCGTAGGCGTGGGTGAGGGGGCCGGTGTGCTGGAGCCAGCGCTGGGCGAGCGGGGAGACGAACAGCTCCAGGGCGATCCTCGGGTCGACGTCGCCGCGGAGCTGCCCGGTCTGCTGGGCGCCGCGCAGCCGTTCCACATAGAGCTGGAGCTGCGGTTCGAGGAGGGCGGCGACGAACTCGCGGCCGAGCCGCTCGTCGACCACGCCCTCGGCGGCGAGGGCCCGGGTGGGTGCGTCGAAGGCGGGGTCGAGCAGTTCGTCGACGGTGGCCCGCAGGACGAACTTGAGGTCGGCGGCGAGGTCCCCGGTGTCGGGGAAGGTGTCGGACTGCCCGCCGGCCGCCTGCGCGGTCTGCTCCGCGAGATCGAGGAAGGCCTCCAGGAGTACGTCGGCCTTGGAGGACCACCAGCGGTAGATGGTCTGCTTGCCCACGCCGGCCCGGGCGGCGATGCCCTCGATGGTGGTGCGCTGGTAGCCGTTCTCGGCGACGAGGGCCAGCGCGGCGGCGTAGATGGCGCGGCGGGAGCGCTGGCTGCGCCGGGTGGAGTCGGGTGCCTTGGCTTCGGCCTGCTTCTGGGACATGCCGCGAATCTACCGCGCACCCCATCAGGCGAGACGCCCCGTCTCCGACCCGGCTCCGACCCCGGTTCCGGCCCCCGTTTTCCTCGCCGTAGCGCGGAGGGTGGGATTCCGGTGACCTGCGGCGTCCGGCGATTCCAGAACCCCCCGATCGCTTCTCGCGGAACCGTGGGCACGGCGGGCCGCCGGGCCCCACCATGGGCTCACCTGTCCCTGCGGTACGTGAGGAGCCCTCGTTGCTTCGTGAGTCCCGTCACGCCACACCCCGGCGTTATCTGATGTGCCCACCGGCACACTTCAAGGTCACGTACTCCATCAACCCCTGGATGGATCCCAGCAAACCGGTCGATGTGCCGCTGGCACTCGCCCAGTGGGAAGTACTGCGTGACCGCTACCGCTCCCTCGGCCACACCGTCGAGGAGCTGACCCCGCTGCCCGGACTGCCCGACATGGTGTTCGCGGCGAACGGGGCGACGGTGATCGGCGGCCGGGTCCTCGGCGCCCGTTTCGCCCATCCTGAGCGGGCCGCGGAGGCCGCGGCCCACCTTGAGTGGTTCCGGACCCACGGCTACGGCGAGATCCGTGAACCGCTGGAGGTCAACGAGGGCGAGGGGGACTTCGCCGTCACCGCCTCCTATGTACTGGCCGGCCGCGGCTTCCGGGCCAGTCCCCTCTCGCACGGGGAGGCTCAGGAGTTCTTCGGCCGGCCGGTGATCGGGCTCGAACTGGTCGACCCGCGCTACTACCACCTGGACACCGCGCTGGCCGTCCTGGACGAGGCGGGGGACGAGGTGATGTACCACCCGGCGGCCTTCTCCCCGGGCAGCAGGGCGGTACTGCGGCAGCTCTTCCCCGACGCGCTGGAGGTCGACGCGGCGGACGCGGCGGCGTTCGGCCTGAACGCGGTGTCGGACGGGCGGAACGTGCTGCTGCCGCAGGCCGCGCTGGGCCTCTTCGAACCGCTGCGGGAACGCGGCTTCGAACCGCTCGGCGTCGACCTGGGTGAACTGCTCAAGGGCGGCGGCAGCGTCAAGTGCTGCACCCTGGAGCTGCGGACGGACTAGACCCTGCCTAGCCGGGGTCTCCGGCGGGTGGGGCGGGCGGCCAGGGGTCGCCCCACCCGGTGTCGCGGGCGGCGCGGTAGGCGGTGCCGTGCCGTTTGGTGACGGTGGCGCCGCCCAGGGTGCCGTCCGCGGCGCACAGCTCCAGCAGGACCTGGCCCTTGCGGATCTGCGGCCGCCTGGTGATCCGGGCGGCCGCGGGCCGCGGGGTGAACAACTCCGGCCGTACCGCGGCCACATAGCTGAACTTCTCGTCCTCGTACGCGAGGGAGCCGCCCTTGACCCTGCGGTGCAGGGAGGAGCGGCTGACGCGGGCGGAGAAGTGGCACCAGTCGGCGCCGGGCGCGATGGGGCAGGCCCCGTCGTGGGGGCAGGGCGCGGCGATCCGGAACCCGGCCGCCAGCAGCCGGGTGCGGGCTTCCCGTACCCGGGCGTAGCCCTCGGGGGTGCCCGGTTCCACGATCACCACCGCGGGCGCCGCGTCCGCCGCCGCGTCGACGACCTGCTGCCGCCCCTCCGCGGTCAGTTCCCCCAGGACGTACGACACCGTGACGAGAGCGGTGCTCTCGATGGAGAGCGCTGCTCCGATCCGGGTGCGGCGCCACTCGGTGTCCCTCAACTGCGGGTGTTCCGCGGCCAGTTCCCGCCCCAGCGCGAGTGCGGGCTCGGCCCAGTCCAGTACGGTCACCGGCCGGCCGCCGCCCCAGACGGCGGTCGCCGCCCAGATCGCCGCACCGGTCCCCCCGCCCACGTCCACCTGCCCGGCCGGGGCCCAGCCGGGCGGCGCCGCCTCGGCGAGCGCGGCCAGCGCGGCGCGTACCGCCTCGAAGGTGGCGGGCATCCGGTACGCGGCGTAGGCCACCACATCGGCGCGGTCCCGCAGGACGGGGACGGCGGTGGGGGTGCGGCCGCGGTAGCTGGCGATCAGCCGCTCCACGGCGGCGGCCGCCTGCCGCGGCGGCACCCCGTCCAGCGCCCCGTCCAGTACCTCACGCAACGCCGACCCGGCGGCAGCACTCCCGTTCACCCGGCAATCGTAGGGCCGGCGCCGGACCCGCCCGTACCGGCGGCCGGTTGCCGTACCGGTCAGCGCACCGCGCGGGCCAGGTGGGTGGCGGCGCGGGCGCGGGGCTCGCTGCTGGCTCCGCCCTCGGGGCGCCGCGGGTGGACGGTGTTGGCGAGCAGGACCAGGAAGGTGTCGGTGGCGCGGTCCAGGACCAGCGAGGTGCCGGTGAACCCGGTGTGCCCGGCGGCCCCGCGCCCCGCCAACTCCCCCATGAACCAAGGCTGGTCGACGAGGAAGCCCAGCCCCGGCGGACGCAGCAGCAGCTCGGTGAAGTCGGTGCCGAGGATACGGGCCGTGCCGTAGGCGCCGCCGGAGAGCAGGGTGCGGCAGAGCACCGCGAGGTCGCCCGCGGTGGAGAACAGCCCGGCGTGCCCGGCGACCCCGCCCAGCGCCCAGGCGTTCTCGTCGTGCACCTCCCCGCGCAGCAGCCCGCGGTCCACCTTGGCCCAGGGGCGCCGCTGGTCCTCGGTGGCCGCGGCGCCGGGCCGGCGGCCGAAGCCGGTGGCGGTCATCCCCAGGGGCCGGGTGATGCCCTCCCGCACCAGTACGTCGAGGGGGCGGCGGGTGAGGCGTTCCAGCAGGTGCTGGAGGAGCAGCGGATTGAGATCCGAGTAGAGGTGGACGCCGGGCGGGCCGACGGGCTCCTGGGCTCGCAGGGCGGCCAACCGGTCGGCGGGGGTGGGCAGTTCGTACAGGGGGATCTCGGGCGGCAGGCCGGAGGTGTGGGTGAGGAGCTGGCGGACGGTGACGCGGTGCCGGTCGGCGGCGTGGAAGTCCGGCAGATAGGCGCCGACGGGGGCGTCGATGCCGAGGGTGCCGCGCTCCAGTTGCTGCACGGCGGTGATCGCGGTGAAGAGCTTGGTGAGGGACGCCAGGTCGAAGGGGGTGCCGGGGCGCATGGGCTGCCACTGCTCCCGGGGCAGTTCGACGCCGCTGCCGGTCTCCGGGTCGTGGGCGGCGTAGCGCAGCGCCCACCCGGCGGCCTCCTCGACGGCGATCACGGGACCGCGGCCCGCGAGGACCACACTGCCCGCACACCAGGGCCGCGGCCCGCGGTGCAACGCCCTTACGCCGCACACCAGTTGGGCGAGAGCGTCCGGGTCGAGTCCGGCGCGGTCCGGGGTGGCGCGGCGCAGGCGCGGAGTGCTCAGCGGTCCACTCCCTTCGCGGGGCGGGGCACCGCAGCGGCGGGCGCCTCGGTGCCGAGTCCGGGCCCGGGGCCGTTGCGCCAGGGCCGGCACAGACCGAGGAAGCAGCCGAGCGCGAGCAGCGCGCCCGCCAGTTGCACCACGGCCATCGGTACGGCGGTGTGCTCACCGGCGATACCGACCAGCGGCGAGGCCACCGCCCCGATGAGGAAGGAGAAGGTGCCGATGAGGGCGGAGGCGGACCCGGCGGCGTGCGGGGTGCGGAGCAGGGCGAGCGCATTGGTGTTGGGCATGGCCAGACCCATCGCGGCCATCAGCACGAACAGCGCCACCGCGACGGGGGCCAGACCGACCCGGCCGAAGACGCCGCTGGTCATCACCAGCAGTGCGGCGGCGGCGAGCGCTATCAGCGTGAGCCCGACCCCGAGCGCCTTGTCCAGGCTGACCCGGCCGACCAGCAGCTTGCCGTTGATCTGCCCGACGATGACCATCCCGATCGAGTTGGCCCCGAAGAGCAGCGAGAAGGTTTGCGGCGATGCGCCGTAAATGTCCTGAACGACGAAGGGGCTCGCGCTGATGTACGCGAACAGCGCGGCGAAGGCGCAGCCGCCGGCCAGGGTGTAGCCGGTGAAGACGCGGTCGGCGAGCAGCCCCCGCATGGTGCGCAGCGCCGTACCGACCCCGCCCGCGTGCCGCCGCTCCGGCCCGAGCGTCTCCGGAAGCCGCAGGAAGACGACCGCCGTGAGCAGGACCCCGACACCGGTGAGGACGAAGAAGACGCCCCGCCAGTCGGTGACCCGCAGCACCTGCCCGCCGATGAGCGGCGCGACGACCGGGGCGACACCGGAGATCAGCATCAGGGTGGAGAAGAACCGCGCCATCTGCACCCCGTCATAGAGGTCGCGGACGACGGCACGGGCGATGACGATCCCGGCGGCACCGGCCAGCCCCTGCGCCAGCCGGAAGGCGACGAGCAGTCCGACGCCGGGGGCGAAGGCGCAGGCTGCGGTGGCCACGACATACACCAGCAGCCCGATGAGCAGCGGGCGCCTGCGGCCCCATCGGTCGCTCATCGGGCCGACGGCGAGCTGCCCGAGCGCCATCCCCGCGAGGCAGGCGGTGAGCGTGAGTTGCACGGTCGCGGCGGGCGCGCCCAGCGAGCCGGTCACCTGCGGCAGCGCCGGCAGATACATGTCCATGGACAGCGGCGGCATGGCGGTGAGCCCGCCGAGGACGAGCGTGACGAGCAGACCGGTCCGCCGGGCCCGGGCGGCCCCGGGCGACACCTCCGGACCCGCGCCACCGTACGGCGCCCCGTCGTGCGATGCCCCGTCGTGAAGCGCGTCCCCGGCCCGCGTACCGTCCGCTCGCGTACCGTCCGCTCGCCCGCCGGCCCGCGTGGTGCGGTCACACTCGGACATGGTCCCTCCCCTCGGTCGGCCGGACCCCATGGTCTCAGCTCGGCGGAGGTGCCGGTCAGGGCGGGGACGGACGGGGGGCGGCTCAGGCCGGTTCGAGGCCGGGGGTGCCCGCGTGGGTGACGAAGGAGGCCGCGGTGGCGATCGGCGCCCCGGGGGTGGTGACCGCGTCCACGGTGCGGAAGTCGGCCCGCGCCAGCTCCCGGCCGAGCGCCACCCGCACATAGCCGCGCCGCCCGTCGAAGAACCTCAGATGCGGATTGGCCCTGGTGTACGCGTCCCAGGTGGGCGGTCTGCGGGTGCCGTTCCCGCCGCTGCTGATCGAGGTGGTGACGATCTCCGTACCGAGGGTGCGGGAGCCGGGGTCGTCGAAGTCCTGCTTGATGTCGAAGGCGTAGTGCACATGGACGTCGCCGCTGAGCACCATCAGGTTGGCGAGGTGGGCGGACTCGGCGCCGGCCAGGATGCGGGCCCGGGAGGCGGGGTAGCCGTCCCAGGCGTCCATGCTGACCCGGGAGGGATCGTCCGGGTCGAACTTCCGCTGGGAGAAGCAGACTTGCTGCGGCACCACGTTCCACAGCGCCGTCGAGTCCCGCCAGCCGTCGAGCAGCCACCGCTCCTGCGCGGCCCCGGTCATGGTGCGCGTCGCGGCCCCGCTCTCCGGCCCCGGCACATGCGCCCGGTCGCCGTAGGCCTGGTCGGAGCGGTACTGGCGGGTGTCGAGGAGGTCGAACTGCGCCAGGTCGCCCCAGTGCAGCCGCCGGTAGAGCTGGGCGTCGGGACCCTCCGGGCGCTGGGCGGTGCGCAGTGGCTGGTTCTCCCAGTAGGCGCGGTAGGCGGCGGCGCGGCGCAGCAGGAACTCCTCGGCGGGCGTGCCGTGTTCATCGGTGTCACCGGCGTAGTTGTTCTCCGTCTCGTGGTCGTCCCAGATGACGGCGAAGGGGTGCGCGGCGTGCGCGGCGAGCAGGTCCGGGTCGGTCTTGTACAGGGCGTAGCGCAGCCGGTAGTCCGTCAGCGAGACGGCCTCCCGGTCGAAGACGGCGGGCAGCCGGCGGTCGGTGTACCGGCGGGCACCACCCTCGGCGTCCACCGCGTACTCGTAGAGGTAGTCGCCGAGGTGGAAGACGAGGTCCACGTCCTCCTCGGCGAGGTGCCGGTGGGCGGTGAAGTAGCCCTGGTGGTAGGCCTGGCAGGAGACCGCGGCGAAGGTGAGGGAGCCGGGTCCGGCGCCGGTGGCCGGCGCGGTGCGGGTTCGGCCGGTGCGACTGGTCCAACTCCCGGTGCGGAAGCGGTAGTAGTAGACCCGCCCGGCGTCCAGCCGGTCCACCTCGACATGGACGGAGTGGTGGTACTCGGGGTGGGCGGTGGCGGTGCCGCGGCGCACCACCCGGCGGAAGGCCTCGTCGTCGGCCAGCTCCCACTCCACGTCCACCCGCTCCCCCGGCAGCCCGCTGTCCGGTTCGTACGGCTCTGGGGCCAGCCTCGTCCACAGCAGGACCGAGCCGGGGTGCGGGTCGCCGGAGGCCACACCGAGGGTGAAGGGGTCCGTGGCGATACGGCGGGCGTCGAGTTCGGCGGCGGCCGCGGTGCCGGTGGCCGGCAGCCCGGTGGCGAAGGCGAGCGCGGCGGCGGCACCGGTCGCGCCGAGGAACCGGCGGCGGCCGAGCGCGGGCAGCCCCGGCGCCTCCGGCAGGTCCCGGGTCATCCGGCGGGCGGCGGCGCGCTGTTCGCGGGCGTGCTGCATCGTGGTGTGTCCTGCCTCGGATGTCGTCGGGCCCTCCCCCAGCGGGCGCCCTCCCGCGGCGATTGTGGCGAGCGGCACCGCGACGACCTGCGACGACGCACTGCTGTCACGTACACAACAGCCGGATGGCGGAAGGCCCGGCGGCACCCCGGCCACCCTCCCGTACGCTGCGGCCCCATGGACGACGTGCAGACCGACGACGCGGCAGCGCAGCCCTCCTCCGGTCGCTCCGCCGGCCGCTCTCCCGGGACGCCGCGGGTGGCGCTGGTCACCGGTGCGGGCTCCGGCATCGGGCGGGCGGTGGCCACCGAACTCCTGGGCGCGGGCTGGTCGGTGGTCCTCGCGGGCCGCCGCACCGGCCCCCTGGAGGAGACCGCGGCCCGCACCCCCGGCGCCCCCGCCCTGTGCGTGCGCACCGATGTGACCCGGCCCGAGGACGTGGCCGCCCTCTTCGCCGCGGTCCGCGACGGCTTCGGCCGGCTCGACCTCCTCTTCAACAACGCGGGCACCTTCGGCCCCGGCGGCGTCCCCGTGGAGGAACTGACCTACGAGGCCTGGCGGCACGTGGTCGACACCAACCTCAACGGCGCCTTCCTGTGCGCCCAGGCCGCGTTCCGGCAGATGAAGGACCAGGACCCGCAGGGCGGCCGCATCATCAACAACGGCTCCATCTCCGCCCACACCCCCCGCCCCCACTCGGTGGCCTACACCGCCACCAAACACGCCCTCACCGGCCTCACCAAGTCCCTCTCCCTGGACGGCCGCCCGTACCGGATCGCCTGCGGCCAGATCGACATCGGCAACGCGGCCACCGAGATGACGGCCCGGATGCAGACCGGCATCCTCCAGGCCGACGGGCGGCTGGCCGCGGAACCGATCATGGACGCGGCGGACGTCGCCCGCACCGTACGGCACATGGCGGACCTGCCCCTGGAGGCCAATGTGCAGTTCGCGACGGTACTGGCGACGGCGATGCCGTACGTGGGGCGGGGCTGACGGCGCGGACGGGCGTGCGTGCGGTGGCGGGGGGGCGGCCACTCGTCCGGCGGCGTTCCGCGGCAGGCGGGGCGCGCGTCCGGGGCCGCCGTGCCACGGTGGAGGGACACCCCGCGCGTACGAGGAGGACCCCACCGTGACTTGTGTCGACCGTCGTGATCTGGGCCTGCTGCTGCTCCGCCTCGGTACGGGCGGGGCGCTCGCGGCCCACGGCACACAGAAGCTGTTCGGCTGGTTCGGCGGCTACGGTGTCGAGGGCACCGCGCAGTTCATGGAGAGCCTCGGCTACCGCCCCGGCAAGCCGAGCGCCCTCGCCTCCGGACTCGCCGAAGCGGGCGGCGGCACTCTGCTCGCCCTCGGCCTGGCGACCCCGGCGGCCGGCTCCGCCGCGGCCGCCGGTATGGCGGGCGCCGCCGCCATCCACGCCCCGCACGGCTTCTGGGGCAGCGAGGGCGGCTACGAACTCCCCGCCGCCTTCGGCCTGATCGCCACCAGCCTCGCCGTCGCGGGCCCCGGCCGGCTCTCCCTCGACGCGGCCACCGGCAACTGCCTCAACCGGCCCTGGATGATCCCCCTCGCCCTCGCCGCCGCCGGAGCAGCCGCCGCCTCCGCCATCTGCGCCCGCCAACGCAACCTGCACGAAACCCAGGGCGCCGCCGACCAGGAACCCACCACCGAGGCCCCCGGCGACGAGTGACGACGGTCAACGGGGGCTCGCCGGTTGCCAGTTGCTGGTTACCAGTTGCCGGCCGGGCTCACCGGGCGGGCGCGGTGGGTGGCAGGCTCGGGTCCGTGACTGCCGCACCCTTGAACGACACCGAACTGTGGTCCACCATCGCCCGACTCCGCGCCTGGCTGGACGAGGCAAGCCCCAACCCGCCAGCGGAAGCACTGCTGTTGCGGATGCTGAAGCTCTCCGAGGAAGTGGGCGAGGTGGCCCAGGCCGTCATCGGCGCCACCGGCCAGAACCCCCGCAAGGGCACCAGCCACACCTGGGACGACGTCCAAGCCGAACTCTGCGACGTGGTCATCACCGCACTCGTCGCCCTCCACACCCTCACCCCCGACGCCGAACAGGTCCTCACCACCCACCTGACCCGCATCGCCCGCCGCTCCCTGGGCTCCGCCAACTCGCGGGACGCGGCGGGGACTTGACCCGCGTGTCGCCTGCTGCCTCACCGCAGGTTGGGCCGAGTCCTGCGACGCGAGTGTGCGGCGCTGGGGGTCAGTGGCTGCCCGCGAGTTCGCCGGTGAGCTTGCCGTGGAGGTCGGCGCTGGGGGTCGTTCAGGCCGGTGATCTCGACGGTCTTGCCGTGCTGCGCGTACTTGGTCTCGATGGCGTCCAGGGCGGCGACCGAGGAGGCGTCCCAGATGTGCGCGGCGGACAGGTCGATGACCACCCGCTCCGGGCCGCCCACGTAGTCGAACTGCCCGACGAGGTCGTTGGAGGAGGCGAAGAACAGCTCCCCGGTGACGGAGTAGACGACCGTGTCGCCCTCGGGGTCGGTGACGGCGGTGACCTGGGCGAGGTGGGCGACGCACCGGGCGAAGACGACCATGGCGGTGACGGTGCCGACGACGACGACGATGGCCAGGTTGCCGGTGGCGACGACGACGATCACGGTGATGGCCATCACGGCGATCTCACCGGCGGGCATCCGCTTCAGCGTCCTGGGCGCGACGGAGTGCCAGTCGAAGGTGCCGAAGGCGACCATGACCACGACGGTGACCAGCGCGGCCGGCACCTCGGTACGCCAGACCTTCGGATCGTTCAGCCAGTCGGGGCGCAGGCCACGCAGGCACGCGGCGGGAGTCACAGCAGCGGAGGACAAGGAGATCTGTACCTGTCGTGCTCGCGCACACCCCACCGGAGGGCCGGGGTGTGCTGTACGGGAAGGACGCGCGGGGCCGGGCCGACACCCTGCGGACTGTCCACGGGGCGGGCCGGACGGCTCACATTCGGGGGCGAAGGGTCAGGGCGGGCAGGCGGCGGAGATCGGCGTCCTGGGCTCGCGCACGCCCTCTCCCTGCAAGAATCGGGTCTTCGCCGGGGGCGCCATCGGCCCCGGAACGGCAGCGGCGGGGCAGCCGCACCGCCCTCACCATCAGCAACTCTGCCCTAACGTTAGGGTACGAATCGGTGGGGTCGCGCGGACCACCCCGGCCGCCACGACTGGAAGGGCCAGGCACGGGCGTGGACGACAAGCACATGCAGATCGGCGAGGTCGCCGCACGAACCGAACTGTCCCTGCGCACCATCCGGCACTACGAGGAAACCGGCCTGGTCACCCCCTCCGCCCGCTCCCGGGGCGGCTTCCGCCTCTACACCGGGACCGACGTCGCCCGGCTCATGGTCATTCGCCGGATGAAACCCCTGGGCTTCACCCTGGAGCAGATGCGCGAACTCCTCGACGCCACCGACCGCTTGGACGCCGACGAGGCACTCGCCCCCGACGAGCGCCAGGCCCTGCTGGCGCGCGTACGCACCTATCGGCAGGCCGCCGACGAGCAAGTGGTCAAGCTACGGGTCCAGTTGGCCCGCGCCGAGGACTTCGCAGCCACCCTGGCCGCCCGCCTGGAGCAGGACACTCCGGTGGAACACGACACTCCGGCCGACGGCTTCTAGGGCGGGCGCTGGGGTCGGATCACCTCTCACGCACACCCCGGAGCACCGCTCACAACACAGAGCACCGCTCATAAACCAGAGCACTGCTCACGCCGAATCCGAGAGCACCGCACACCAACGAGAGCGCCGCTCACTCGCAGCGGCTGAGAGCACCGCTCACCCCCGAGAGCACCGATCGCGCCCCCGTGGGTCAACCGATCGGATGACATCCGGGTCAACCGTCCCGCAGCCCGGGACCAGCCGGTACACCGACGGGCAGAGGTCTCCCCCGGCCTGAGAGTGGAGTCACGACGCAGAAAGCGCCGAGCCACTCGACACCGCGACAACGCGACACCACAGGGAGCCACCCGTCATGCAGCACAAGGCCAAGAAGTTCTCCACCCGCGCCCGGGTCATCACCTCCGCCGCCGCGCTCGCCGTGGTCGGTGCCGGCACCGTCGGCGCGATGTCCGCCTCCGCCGAGAGCCCGGCCACCGCGCCTGCCGCTGCCCACGCCCCCGCCTCGGTGCGGGGCAAGCTGACCACGACCAGCACCCACCTCTCCGTGGACGCCGCCACCGACGCCGCGCGGGCCGCGATGAACGCCGCGAAGAAGGAGGGCCAGAAGGTGAGCGTCGCGGTGGTGGACCGCGACGGCAACACCATCGTCACCCTCCGCGGCGACGGCGCCGGCCCGCAGGCCTACGAGTCGGCGGTCAAGAAGGCCTACACCGCGGTCTCTTGGAACGCGCCCACCTCCGACCTGGTCAAGCGACTCGACCAGGCGCCGACACTGAAGGACATCCCGGACACCCTGTTCCTCGCCGGCGGCGCCCCCGTCGACTACAAGAACGCCCCCATCGCGGGCATCGGTGTCGCGGGCGCCCCCTCCGGCGACCTGGACGAGAAGTTCGCCCAGGCCGGCGTCGCCTCCCTCAACGGCTGACGCACCCTCCCCCCGTACGCACGCCGGGCGGCCCGATCCCACGCCGGAAGCCTTCGCCGCACACCGCGAAAACGGCCGGACGGCACCAGGAGCAGGAGGAGCCCCCCATGCCACCGACCGCACCCGCGACGGCACACCGGACCACCCGCGCCGCGCGACTGCTCACCGCCCTGGCCGCCGCCGCACTGCTGGCCGGTTGCGCCACGGGCAACGGCGACCCGGCTGCCGCCGCGGACACCACTGCCCGAACCACCTCCCCCGCCACCGCGCCCGCGAAAGACACCCTGCTGGTGACCGACTTCGGCGCCGACACCGTCACCTTTGCCGACCCCTCCCGAAGCGGCGAAAAGGGCGGCGGGAAGGCCGAGTTGGGCTCCGTACGGGTAGGCACCGCGCCGTACGGGATCGCGCTCGGCGACGGCGGCACCGCCTGGGTGGCGACCGCGGAAGGTGTCGCCGCCGTCGACACCAAGACCCGCGCACGCACCGCCCTCATCCCCCACACCGTCGACACCGGCCCCGCGACCACGCTGGGAATGGTGGTGTTGTGACGCCAGGTGAAGACGGGGGCGGCAACGGCCCTACCGCATCGGCTTGATGGGGCGCTGGGTAGTCTCCTCTCGTGTCGGTGGGGGGAGTTGACCGGTGGGGCGGTCGTATGAGCCTGTGGTGCGTACTGGGCGGCTGGTGTTGGAGCCGATGCGTCGCGAGGACAGCGGCGAGCTCTTCGCGGCCGTGGTCAGTCAGGGCAGTGTCATGCGGTGGCTGGCAACCGGTCACGCGGACAGCAGGTCCGCGGCCGAGGCCATGTGTGAGGCCCATGTAGCGCACTGGGAGCGGTACGGATACGGCGACTTCGCGGTCCGGGAAGCGACGAGCCGGGCCTTCCTCGGGCGGGTGGGGCTGCGCAACCGGGCCTGCCACGGGACCGACCTCGGTTTCGCCCTGCATCCGCGTGCGCAGGGCCGCGGTATCGCGGGGGAAGCCGGCCGCGCCTGCCTTGACCTGGCGTTTCACCGGCTGGCACTCCCGGCCGTCTTCGCGTTCGTCCTGCCCGGGAACGCGGCCTCGATCGCGTTACTGCGCCGCTTGGGCGCAAGGGAAGCCGGGACCGTCCGGTCCAGCGGCCTGGACTGCCTGCGGTACCGGTTCGACCCTCCTGCCGACGGGGCCACGGCACCGGATGAAGAGGAAGGCCTGCTCCTGCGCCATGGCCCGGGCTGGGGCGGTGGCGAACTCGGGCTGGTCCGGGCGGAGTTGGAGCACACGCTCACGGCCGTCGAGGGTGGCCGGCCGGTGGGTTCCCTGGGGTGGTTGGTGCGGGACATGTCGTTCGACGGGGTGCCGCGTCGTGTGGTCGGGGTGGGCGGTGTGCTGGTCGACCCCGCCCACCGGGGCCGGGGTATCGGCCGAACCATGCTCGGTGTCGCGGTCGAGCACGGGCGGGAGGCGGGGGCGGGGACGGCGATGCTGTTGTGCCGCCCGGAGTGGGTCCCGCTCTGCACGCGGCTGGGGTGGCGCGAGCTGGCAGCGCCGGTCACGTTCCGCCGGCCCACGGGCAGCCCGCTCTCACCGCTGACCACCATGACGTACGACCTGGCCGAGCTTCCCCGCCCCACCGTCGGCGTGGACCTGCTGGGACTGCCCTTCTGACCTACTGGGCAACCCCCGAACCGCAGGAGCGGCAGACGAGTCGGGCTGTACGCCGGGTTCTGTCCCCCTGTGCCTCGCGGCGGTCGGGGTGACGGCCATCCATCTAGGGTCGGCGTTGCCGCCGGCCTCGTGCGGTCTACCCGCGGACTCGGGCGGGCAGCCCTCGAACGTCCGCGCAGAGGCGCCCTTCTTTCGAAGAGGTCTCCTTTTGACCTTGCTCCGGGTGGGGTTTACCTAGCCGCCCGGGTCGCCCCGGGCGCTGGTGGTCTCTTACACCACCGTTTCACCCTTACCGGGGGCCGAAGCCTCCGGCGGTCTGTTCTCTGTGGCACTGTCCCGCGGGTCACCCCGGGTGGCCGTTAGCCATCACCCTGCCCTGTGGAGCCCGGACGTTCCTCGGGAAGCACCAGGTGCTCCACGCGGCCGTCCGCCCGGCTCGTCTGCCGTGCCGACCATGGTACCCGCCGGGTGCGGGTGGTCAGGCGGGGGTGAAGCGGACCTGCGGGGGGCTGGGGTCGGCGTGGGTGAGGCGGACGCGGAGTCGTTCGCCGAGGGGGAGCGGCGCGGGGCCGCCGTCGATGCGGGCGACCACGGCGGGCTGGGCGAGCTGCACGGTCCCGGTGTGCGGGTCGTCCTCGTGGACGTCGACGACGGTGCCCTCGAAGGTGTCGCCGACGCGGCCTTGGAGCAGGGCGGCTTCGACCAGGTCGAGGCAGGCGTGTTCGGCGCGGGCCTCCCGGTGGGCGCCGTCGGACATCTCGGCGGGGAGGGCGTCGAGGGCGGCGAGTACCCACTGCGGGGTGCCCTGGCCCGCGGCGGCGGCGAGGCAGAGTTCCAGGGTGTAGCGGTCGGCGAGCCGGCGCAGGGGTGCGGTGCAGTGGGCGTAGGGCGCGGCGACGGCGGAGTGGACCGCGGGGTCGGGGCGGTGGCCGCCGTGGAAGACGGTGTAGCCGGCGCCGCGCAGCAGGGTGGTGCACTCCTGGAGGAAGGCCGCGTCGTGCGGGCGGTGCGGGTCGAGGGAGCGGACGACTTCCGCGTACGGCTGGTGGTGCGGCCAGTCGATGCCGAGGGCTTCGGCGGTGCGGCGGAGGCGGCCGACGGCGCCGTCGGGGGCGGCGGGCAGGGTGCGCAGGACGCCCGTGCCGTAGTCGAGCATCAGGTCGGCGGCGGCCATGCCGGTGAGCAGGGAGAGTTGCGCGTGGTGGGTCTCGGCGGGGGTGGGGGCGCGGTAGGTGAGGCGGAAGCCGCCGGTGTCGTGGTCGATGTGCTGCTCGGGTACCGGCAGGGAGATGCCGCCGCGGCCGGTCTCCTGCTGCTGCCGGAGGCGGCCGATGACGGCGAGGAGGGCGAGGGGTTCCTCCGCGGTGTCGGTGTCGAGGTCGTGCTGGACGGTCGGGTGGTCGAGGCGGGCGCGGCTGCGGACCAGGGCGCGGCGTACGTCGGTGGCGGTGGTGCGGCCTTCGGCGTCGAGGTCGATGGTCCAGAGGACTGCGGGCCGGGTCTCGCCGGGGAGCAGGGCGGCGGCGCCTTCGCCGATGAGCGGCGGGTGGAGCGGGACGCGGGTGTCGGGGAAGTGGAGGGTGGCGGTGCGGTGGTGGGCTTCGGTGTCGAGGGGTGAGCCGGGGTCGATGAAGGCGGCGGTGTCGGCGAGGGCGTGGTGGACGCGGTAGCCGTGGGGCCGGCGGGTGAGGTGCAGGGCCTGGCCGAGGTCGCGGGAGCCGGGTGGGTCGAGGGTGAAGAGGGGGATGCCGGTGGCGTCGTGCGGGGGCAGCCGCGGGTCGCGGGCGGCGCGCCGGGCTTCGTCCAGGACGGCGGCGGGGAAGCCGCCGGGTACGCCGAGGTCGTGGCGGAGTTCGCGCAGCGCGGTCCGCAGGGCGGCCTCGGCCGCTCCGGACACCTGGAGATGGCGGCGTGGCATGGGACGAGCGTAGGGCTCGGGGCGGGGTGCGGCACCCCGTAGGCTGACGCGGGGGCCGCATCCCCCGGTCTGCGGCGAGATCCGCCGCGGCCACCGCTGTGACCTGGGAGAAGCGATCGTGCTGGTGCTGCTGCCGCCGTCCGAAGGCAAGGCTCCGTCGGGGCGGGGGGCGCCGCTGAAGCCGGAGGGTCTTTCGCTGCCGGGGCTCGCGGACGCGCGGGCGGCGGTGCTGGACGAGGTGGTGGAGTTGTGCGCCGGGGACGAGGAGAAGGCGCGGGAGGTCCTGGGGTTGAGCGCGGGGCTGCGCGGCGAGGTGGCGAAGAACGCGGAGTTGCGGACGGCGGGGGCGCGGCCGGCCGGGGAGATCTATACGGGTGTGCTGTACGACGCGCTGGACCTGGCCTCGCTGGAGCCGGCGGCGAAGCGGCGGGCGGCGAGGTCGCTGCTGGTGTTCTCCGGGCTGTGGGGCGCGGTCCGGGTCGGGGACCGGATTCCGTCGTACCGCTGCTCGATGGGGGTGAGGCTGCCGGGGCTGGGGGCGCTCGGGGCGTTCTGGCGGCCGGTGATGGCGGAGGTGCTGCCGGGGGTGGCCGGGGAGGGGCTGGTGCTGGATCTGCGGTCCTCGGCGTATGCGGCGGCGTGGAAGCCGAAGGGCGGTACGGCGGGGCGGACGGCGACGGTGCGGGTGCTGCATACGCAGTTCGTGGACGGGGTGGAGCGGCGGACCGTGGTGAGCCACTTCAACAAGGCGACGAAGGGCCGGCTGGTACGGGACCTGCTGGTGTCGGGCGCCGCACCGCGTGACCCGGGCCAACTGGTCGACGTACTGCGGGAGTTGGGCTATGTCGTGGAAGCGGAGCCGCCGGCGCGTGCGGGGCGTCCGTGGGCGCTGGACGTGGTGGTGCGGGAGGTCTGACGGGTCGGGGTCCGCCTCAACTCGCCTCCCCCGGGCGGGAGTTCAGGCCAGGTGTGAGGTGTCGTTGAGGAGGCGCAGGCTGGCGTTGCCGTCGGTGTAGTAGGCGACGGTGGAGAGGGAGGCGGCGGAGAGTTCCATCCGGAAGACGGATTCCGGTGGGGCGCCCAGCGCGAGCCGTACCAGGGTCTTGATGGGGGTGACATGGGTGACGGCGAGGACGGTGCGGCGCGGGTGGGTGGCGAGTAGGCGGTCCCGGGCCGCGGACACCCGCTCGGTCACCGTCACAAAGCTCTCCCCGCCACCGGTCGGCGCCACCTCGGGTGAGGTCAGCCAGGCGTTCAGGTCGGCCGGGTACCGGTCCCGTACCTCGGCGAAGGTCAGGCCCTCCCAGGCGCCGAAGTCCGTTTCGCGCAGGCCCTCTTCGATCTCCACGGGCAGTCCGAGGCGGTCGGCGACGGCGGCCGCGGTCTGCCGGCAGCGGGCCAGCGGCGAGCTGACCACGACGTCCACCGTCGAGCGGGCGGCGAGTGCCGCGGCGGCCCCCTCCGCCTGGGCACGCCCCGCCGCGGAGAGCGAGGGGTCGCCGCCGCCGCTGCCGGAGAACCGCTTCTCGGGGGTCAGCGCGGTCTCCCCGTGCCGCAGCAGCAGCAAGGTCATCGGCGGACCGAGATCGGCGGGGCCCCAGCCGACGGAGAGCTGCGCGGCGGAGGTGGTTGCGGTGGGCGCCGCCAGGTTGCGGGCCGCGCGGAGGTCGGCGGCGGACGGGGCGTGGTCCAGGTCGGCCGTGGAGTGGGCGGGGGACCACTGCTCGCCGCGGGCGCCCGCGTCCATGGCCTCGTTGGCGAGCCGGTCGGCGTGGGTGTTCCGCTCGCGGGGGATCCACTCGTAGGTGACCTGGGACGGCGGGAAGACCGCGGCGGCGCGGGAGGCCAGTGGGCGCAGCGCGGGGTGCTTCACCTGCCAGCGCCCGGACATCTGCTCCACCACCAGCTTGGAGTCCATCCGCACCCGCACCACCGCGTCCGGGGCCAGCGCACGGGCGGCGGTGAGCCCGGCGATCAGGCCCCGGTACTCGGCCACGTTGTTGGTGGCGGTCCCGAGGTACTCGGCGGCCTCGGTCAGCGTCTCGCCGGTGGCCGCGTCCCGTACCACCGCGCCGTAGCCGGCCGGTCCCGGATTGCCGCGGGAGCCGCCGTCGGCCTCCACCACCAACTCCCTTGCGGGAGGCGCCAGTCCGGGCATCGCGGGCTCTACAGGCCGGACTCGGCGGTGCGGACCAGGATGCGGCGGCAATTCTCGCAGCGGACCACCGTGTCGGGGGCGGCGGCGCGCACCTCGTTCAGCTCGGTGATGTTGAGCTCCAGCCGGCAGCCCTCGCAGCGGCGCTGGAAGAGGCGGGCCGCGCCGATGCCGCCCTGCTGCTCGCGCAGCTTCTCGTAGAGCTTCAGCAGGTCGGCGGGGACGGCGCCGGAGACGACCTCGCGCTCCTTGACCACGGAGGCGCTCTCGCCGTCGATCTCCTCCACGGCGGTGTCGCGGCGGCCCGAGGCGTCGTCGATCTTGGACTGCACGGAGGAGACCCGCTCGGTCAGCTCGTCCACCCGCTCCTGCGCGGACTCGCGGCGCTCCATGACCTCCAGCACCACATCCTCCAGATCGCCCTGGCGCTTGGCGAGGGAGGCGATCTCCCGCTGGAGGTTCTCCAGGTCCTTGGGCGAGGTGACGGCACCCGAGTCGAGACGCTGCTGGTCCCGGCCGGCCCGCTGGCGCACCTGGTCGACGTCCTGCTCGGCCTTGGTCTGCTCACGCGCGCAGTCGCCCTCCTCGGTCTGCGCGGCGACGAGGAGGTCACGGAGCTGCGTGAGGTCCTTGGTCAGCGACTCGATCTCGGCGTGCTCGGGCAGCGACTTCCGCTTGTGCGCGAGCTGCTGGAGGCGTACGTCCAGCGCCTGGACGTCGAGGAGGCGGATCTGGTCGGCGGGCGCGGCGTTCAGTTGGGGGCTCCCGGGTGGGTCGTGGCGGCTGGGTCCTGTGACGCCGCGTGGGCGGTCCAGGGGTCGGTCACCGTACGCGAGACGTGGACGCGCAGGCCCCATCCGTGACGGTCGGAGATCTGGTCGAGCTGGGCGGCGGCCAGTTCGCACCAGGGCCACTCGGTGGCCCAGTGCGCGGCGTCCAGCAGGCCGAGGGGGCCGTGCTCGGTCGCCTCGGACACCGGGTGGTGGCGCAGGTCGGCGGTGAGGAACGCCTCGGCGCCCGCGGCCCGTACCGCGTCGAAGAGGCTGTCGCCGGAGCCGCCGCTCACGGCGACCGTCCGCACCACGGCGTCCGGGTCGCCGGCCAGGCGGACGCCCTGCGCGGTGGCCGGCAGCCGCTCGGCGGCCCGCCGGGCCAGCTCGCGCAGCGGCATCGGCTGCTCCAGCTCGCACACCCGGCCCAGGCCCCGGCGGCCCGCCGGGTCGGTGGCGTCCGGTACGAGGGGGCCGACGACGCGCAGATCGAGCGCGCCGGCCAGGGCGTCGGAGACTCCGGGGTCGGCGCGGTCCGCGTTGGTGTGGGCGACGTGCAGGGCCACATCGTTCTTGATCAGGGTGTGCACCACCCGGCCCTTGAAGGTGCCGGCGGCGACGGTCGTGGTGCCGCGCAGATAGAGCGGATGGTGGGTGACGAGCAGGTCGGCGCCCAGCTCGACCGCCTCGTCCGCGATCCGCTGCACCGGGTCCACGGCGAACAGGACCCGGCCGACCTCGGCCTCCGGATCCCCGCAGACGGTGCCGACCGCGTCCCATGCCTCGGCCCGCTCGGCGGGCCACAGGGCGTCGAGGGCGGCGATGACTTCAGACAGACGGGGCACGGGAGAAAGGCTACCTGGCCCACTTCTCCGCCCGGACCCGGACCGGAACGCCGCCCGGCCCCTGCCGTCGTCCGGCCGGAGCGGGGGCCGGGGGTGCGTGCGGAGGGGCACTCGGGCGCGGGGGCGGGAGTGCAGCACAGGGGACGGCGCCGGTTCCGTCGATTCCGGACATAGCCATCCTTCCGGGTGAACGGGACGGAGGCCGGGCCCGGGAGGCGCGGGGCCGCAACTAGCTTTCGTGACCGGAGGTGATCGAGCAATGACGGCCTGTGCCCCGGAAACCAGAGCGGAGAACCGTGGCGATACGTTTCTTCCCACGGATCACCGAGCGGATCGGCCAACGGATCGACCAGTGGACGATCCGGCGGACGATCTGACGGACCATCCGACGGAACGGCACCCCGACCCCAACCCGCCCCAACTCCCCGACACCGCCGCCCCATTCCCCTTCCCCCACTCCCCCGAGCCCCCGGAAGCGGAAGCGGAATCGGAAGCGGCGGAACCGACCGCGGAGCCCGTACCGCCCGTGCAACCTGTGCAGCCCGTTCCATCCGTACCGCCCGTACCGCCCGTCCCCGTGGGGGAGCCGGGCCATGATGCGGCGCTCGCGCCGCACGGCCACCCGCACCCCGGTGATGCGCCGGGTGCGCGGCCCGGGGCGAGGTTCTCGCTGACGCTCCGGCCGGAGGGGGCGCCGCAGCCGGGTGGTCCGGCGGCCCTGCCGACCGACTGGCTGGCGGCCGGCCCCGCCGCCCCACCGGCCGCCGTGACCTATCAACTCACCGTGGCGGCCCCGCAGTTCGCCCCACCCACCGCGCAACTCCCCGCGCCCCGGCCGCTGTTCACCGCACCGGCGACCGCCCACCCCTCCCCCACCCCTCAACTCACCGTGCCAGAAACCCAGTCGGCCACCCCGCCTCCCCCGTTCACCCGCTCGGCCCGATCCGGCGGTGGCCAGGGGCAGTTGGTGCCGCGGGCCCGGGGCGGTGTGCCGGTACTGGTGCGGCGGGGGCGGAGCGTGGACGGGTCGCCGGCGCCGAACTGCACGGTGTCCGCGGACGGTTCGTACGCGGCGCGGCTGACCCGGGCCGATCGGGACGGCACGGCCTGGTACCCGGAGCGCTGGACGCTGGACGGGCCCGAGCCGTACGCCGTGCCGCTGCCCGGACGGCAACCGGAGGCGCCGGGTGCCGGGGTGCTGCCGATGAGCGACGGGCGGGTGCTGGTGCACCGTCCCGCCGACGGGCGGCACCACTTCGCGCTGCTGTATCCGACCGGCCCACGCACCGGCGAAGTGCCGCTGGGTGTGGTGCCGGGTGGTGCGCTGCGGTTGCTGCCGCCCGCGCCCGGTGGCTGCCGCGCCTATGCGCTGGTGGACGAGCGCGGGGCGACCGCGGTGTGGCTGGTGGCCGGCGGGCCGTTCGGACCGGAGCGGGTGGCCGAGGTGCCGGGCCGCTGCGGCGGCGGGGCCTGGCTGGATCGCGCCGGTCGGCTGCTGGCCGTGGACCGGGAGTCCGAGGGCCGGATCAAGACGGTCGTGGTGGACCTCGGGCAGGGCGGCGTCGTCTCGCCGCTGCTCCAGCTCACGGAGGACAGCACGGACCGGCTGCTGCTCGCCGACGCGGACAGCGGACTGCTGCTGATCCGTTCCGACGCGCCTTCGCCGGGCCGGGAGCGCCTGGGCTGGGGGGTGCTCGGCAGCACCCTGCCGGTCCGCTTCCCGGACTGCCTGCGGCCGGCCGGCTGCACGGTGACACCGTTTGCCATCCAGCCGGGGCAGGTCCTGACGCCGGAGAGCTGTGCGGTGGCGCTGCGCATCACCCCGTCCGGCGGCCCCAGGGAAGGCGACGGCTCGGGCGGTTGGCTCGGGCTGTGGCGGCCCGCGGAGCGCACCCTGCACCAACTGCCCGCCCCCGACGGCTGGTTGACCGGTACCGGGGTGTGGGACGAGGCGGGCGTGCTGCGTCTGCCGTACTCCACCGCGGCCGTGCCGTGCGGTCTGGCCCGGGTCCCGCTGCCGGGCCGTTCCGGCACCCGGGCGGAGGGGTCCGCCGCAGGTCAGGCCACCCATCCCGGTACCGCCACCGGAGTCCTGGACACCCCGTCAAAATCGGGCGATTCCATGACGCATGAGCCGGGCCGATCGGGGCAGCAGCCGGTGGAGGACGGTGCCGGGGACGGCGGCGACGAGGTGGGCGGCGCCCGCCCCGTACCGCTGCAACAGGCACCCCTCACCGGGCGGGAGGACGACGGTTAGACTCGCCCGGCTGTACGTAAGGATCTTCAGACGGGGTGACCTATCCGATGGCCGAAACCAGTACGGACACGACCCTTGAGGCAGGCGAGTCCGCAGAGTCCGAGAGCCTGGGCAAGCACCGGGGCCCGAAGTCCGCACACGAGGAGGCGGCGGCCCCCCGCGGCCGCCACCGCAGACCCTCCGAGGAGGCCGGTACGGCCTGAGAGGGCACCTCGCCTGGCGGACCGGAGGCCCGGCACCACACTGGTGCCGGGCCTCCGGCGCGCCTGCCTCTCCGTCTGACGGGGGGGCGGGGCTCAACTGGTTTGTGGGGCACGGGAGTTGCTGTCCGCCGCCGAGAGGTGCGCCCGTTCGAACCTGCCGTAGGGGCTGCCCCTCCGCCCGCGACGGCCGGGCAGTCGGGCTCCGGGACCGGGACATTTGTACCGGTCGGCTGCGGACAACCGGCATCTACCGGGGTGACCGGCGGCTTTCTAGAGTCTGCGGTATGACGACAACGACATCTGGTGCAGCGCCGGGCACGGGGGTGCCGGCGGTGGACTTCGCGGGGGCCGTCAAGAGTTTCGGTGCGGTGCGCGCCGTGGACGGGGTGGATCTGCGGATCTCGGCCGGGGAGACCGTGGCTCTGCTGGGGCGGAACGGGGCGGGCAAGTCCAGCACCCTCTCCCTGCTGCTGGGCCTGAACGAGCCGGACGCCGGTTCGGTGCGCCTCTTCGGCGGCACCCCGGAGGAGGCGGTACGCGCCGGACGGGTCGGCGCGATGCTCCAGGAGGGGCGGGCGGTGCCCCGGGTGACGGTGCGGGAACTGGTGTCCTTCGTGGCGCGCCGGTACCCCGCGCCGATGCCGGTGGCGGAGGCCCTGGAGCTGGCGGGGATACCGGAGTTGGCGGGGCGGCGGGTGGACCGGCTGTCGGGCGGGCAGACGCAGCGGGTCCGGTTCGCGGTGGCGCTGGCGGGGAATCCGGCGCTGATCGTGCTGGACGAGCCGACGGCCGCACTGGACGTGGAGGCCCGCCGGGTCTTCTGGGACTCGATGCGGGCCTATGCGCGCCGCGGGCACACGGTGCTGTTCTCCACGCACTACCTGGAGGAGGCCGACGACAACGCGGACCGCATCCTGGTCATCCATCACGGCCGGATCGTGGCGGACGGCACCAGCGAGGAGTTGAAGCGGTCGGCGGGCGGCAGCCAGGTCTCGTTCGATCTGGCGGGCCGCGGCAGCGAGGGCCTGTCCCGGCTGCCGGGGGTGCGTGAGGTGGAGGTGCGCGGGGACCGGGCGAAGCTGTGGACGGACGACTCGGACGCCACCGTGATCGCACTCGCCGAACGCGGCCTGATCCGGGGCCTGGAGGTCACCGGTGCCTCCCTGGACTCGGCGTTCCTCACCCTCACCAGGGACCCCGCCGCCAAGAACCCCGCCGGGCCGGCTCCGGCCGGGGCCGCGGCACTCGTCAAGGAGTCGCACTGATGCTGGACTATCTGCGTCTGGAGGTCCGCCGCACCCTGCGCGATGTGGGCTTCGTCATCTTCGGTATCGGGATGCCGGTACTGATGTATCTGCTCTTCACCAATCTCGGCGACGGTTCGGACCGCGAGTGGAAGACGGCCGCCATGGTCGGTCTGGCCGCGTACGGGGCGCTGGGGGCGGCGCTCGGTACCGGTACCGGGGTCGCCGAGGACAAGACGATCGGCTGGTTGCGGCAACTGCGGGTCACCCCGATGACGCCGCGCGAGGTGGTGCTGGGGCGGGCGCTGACCGGTTCGGTGATCGTGCTGCCGGCGATCTGCTCGGTGCTGCTGGCGGGCGCCCTGGTGAACGGGGTGCGGATGAGCGCCGGAGCCTGGGTGGCGGTGCTGGTACTGCTGTGGCTGGGCGCGCTGCCGTTCACCCTGCTCGGTATCGGCAACGGCTACCGGCTCACCGCGCAGACCACGGGTGTGGTGAACGTGGCGTGCAATCTGGGGCTGTCGATCGTGGGCGGCCTGTGGTTCCCGGTGGAGGCGTTCCCGGGGTGGCTGCGGTCGCTGTCCGGCTTCACACCGAGCAACCGCTTTGCCGCACTGGGCCGTTCGGCCACCGAGGGCGCCCTGCCGTCCCTGGCGACGGTGGGTGTGCTGGTCGCCTGGCTGCTGGTGTTCGGCTCCTACGCCGCGGCCTCCTACCGCCGCTCGGCGCGGACGGTGTGAGATGAGGACGGTGGACGGCACGGTGCGCGAGACCGGTCGGAGCGACGGGGTACCCGGCATGGAGCAGGGGCGGTGGGACGGCGGGGCGGAGGGCTCGCCGGATGGCCAAGTGGGCGCGGCGCGGGGGTGGTTGGGGCGGCGGCGGGAGGCGTCGCGGGTGCGTCGGTGCCGACGTGCGGCACGTGCCCGGCAGCATCCGGGTCCGCCGAACGGCTTCGCGTTGCTGCCCTGGCTGCTGATGGGCATGGGCTCCTTCTCCAACGTCATCCAGGGCAGGACGAGCAGTCCCTGGCTCGCCGGGCTGGGCCTGCTCACCTTCAACTCCCTCTATGTCTCAGTGGTGTTCCGCGCCTTTGTGAAGGAGAAGCGGGAGGCCCCGGCCACCCGCTGGGTCCTGGTGGCGATGACCCTGGTGACCTGCGCGCTGGCGATCGGCTACGGCGGGGACTGGCTGCTGTTCTTCCCACTGCTGGGGCTGGCCGCCGGTGCGGTGACGCGGGGCCGGGCGCTCGCCCCGACGGGTATCGGCCTGACCGCGCTCGCCGGGACCATCGCCGGATTCCGCGAGGGCATGGGCGCGATCAGCATCTCCTACGGCACCTTCCTCTCCACCATGGTCACCGCGGCGATCCTGGCGCTGTCCGAGACGGTGCGTGAACTGCGGGCCACCCGGGAGGAGTTGGCCCGATCCGCGGTGGAGCGGGAGCGGCTGCGCTTCTCCCGGGACCTGCACGACCTGCTGGGGCACACCCTGTCGGTGGTCGTGGTGAAGTCGGAGGCGGCCCGTCGGCTGGCGCCGCGGAACATGCCGGCCGCGCTGGAGCAGATCACCGATATCGAGTCCGTGGGCCGGCAGGCGCTGACCGAGATCCGGGAGGCCGTCACCGGCTACCGCGAGGGCAGCCTGGACACCGAACTCGACGGTGCGCGCTCGGCGTTGACCGCGGCCGGGATGGAACCGGTGGTGCGCCGCTCGGGCCCGCCGCTGGACGCGGCCACCGAGGCCCTGCTCGGCTGGGTGGTGCGGGAGGCGGTGACCAACGCGGTGCGGTACAGCGGCGCCACGCGCTGCGAGATCACCGTCGACGAGTCCGGCGAACGTATCCGGCTGCGCGTCGCGGACAACGGGCGGGGCACGCTGGGCGCGGTCGGTCGTGGCGGTCCCGGCGGCCGTACCGGTACCGGGCTGAAGGGGCTGGCGGAGCGGGTGGCCGCGGCCGGCGGGGAGTTGGCCGCCGGGCCCGCGCCCCGCGGCGGCTTCCTGGTGACGGCACACCTCCCGGCGGCCACCGCGGACACCGCGGCCGACCTGCGCTCCGAGGCGTGAACTCCCTTGCCGGGCCGCCCGCTTACCCTGGGGCGGTGGACGAGAAGCCCCGCTCGCAGCGGCCAGCGACGAACATCCGGGTCCTGCTCGCCGAGGACCAGGGCATGATGCGCAGCGCCCTGGCCCTGCTGCTCGGTATGGAGGACGACATCGAGGTCGTCGCCCAGGTATCCGCGGGTGACGCGATCGTGCCGGCGGCGCTGGAGTCCCGTCCGGATGTGGCGCTGCTCGACATCGAACTCCCGGGCATCAGCGGCCTGGACGCGGCCGACCGGCTGCGTGAGCGGTGCCCGGGATGCCGGGTGCTGATCCTCACCACCTTCGGGAGGCCCGGCTATCTGCGGCGGGCCATGGAGGCGGGCGCGGCCGGTTTCCTGGTGAAGGACCGGCCGGTGGAGGAACTGGCCGCCTCGGTACGGCGGGTGCTGGCCGGTGAGACGGTGATCGATCCGGCGCTGGCGGCGGCGGCGCTCAGTGCGGGGCCGAGTCCGCTGACGCCGCGTGAGGGCGAGGTGCTGTCGGCGTCCGCGGACGGGGCCACCGTCGCCGATATCGCGGCCGGGCTGCACCTCTCGGAGTCGACGGTGCGCAACTACCTGTCCGCCGCCATCGGCAAGACCCGCACCCGCAACCGGCTGGAGGCCCTGCGCGCGGCCCGCCGCCAGGGCTGGATCTGACCCGACTCCCTTACGTCTCAGGGCAGTTCGGCACCCTTCCGGTCCGCGGGGCGGGGGTGCGCGGCATTCACAGCGCCATCAGCAGCACACCCCCGGTGAGTATCGCCGCGCCGCACCGGAACGCCAGGGCGTATCCGGCGGTCAGCGCCTCGGGGCCGGTGCCGCCCCCGGTACGGGCGGCGGCCGCGGTGGACAGTACGGCGAGGCCGAGGGCGACGCCGAGGGTGGGGGAGGTGTTGATCAGGCCGGAGACCAGGCCCGCGTCGCCGGGGGCCGCGCCGGAGGTGGCGAGGGAGGCGAGCGGGGTGCCGGACAGTCCGGCGCCGAGCATCATCAGCACACCGGGCAGCACGATCGAGGTCAGTACGTGGCCGTGCGCGTCCATGGTGGGCTGCCAGGCGAAACCGGCCGCGGCGAGCGCGGTGCCGCCGGTGGCGACGGCCCGCGCACCGAACCGGCGCATCAGCCGCGGCGCCAGCTTCGATCCGGCGACCACGCTCAACGAGCTGGGGACCAGGGCGAGTCCGCCGCCGAACGGGGTGTAGCCGGGGACGTTCTGCGCGTAGAGCGTCATGAAGACTCTCAACCCGGCTGCGCCCCTTGCATCGGCTTTCGTCCCGGCCCATCCACATCCCCCGTCGTAGGACTTGTCCGGAAAGTTCCGCTTTACCTCAGCCGCCGGCACGCACGTTAACGATCAGGTCAAGTTCCGTTTCGTACGACGGGCTTCGGAATACGGGGGCAGGCCGGGGAGTTGGTGCTGTCCGTACCGGGTCGGCAGCGCCGCCGCTCCCGGCCGCCGGAGCACGGGCCGGCCTCCGCACATCGGACCGCCCCGCCCGCGAGCCCACCGGCCGAGCCCCACCACCGAGCCGCGCACCCGCGCGCTCCCCCGCAGACCCTGCCCGGAGGCAGTACGTATGAGGCAGTCCACCGACCGGCACACCGGGACGGCGGCCACCCCGGCCGCCGTCCCGGTGTCCGCCCTCCCCGACGACCCGGAGAAGGCACACGGCGCCGGCGCCCTGGTACCGGTGCTCGCGTTCGCCGGGATCGTCGTCGCGGTGATGCAGACCCTGCTCGTCCCGGTCATCAAGGACCTGCCCGTCCTGCTGCACACCTCCCCGGGCAACGCGACCTGGGTGATGACCTCGACCCTGCTCGCCGGTGCCGTCTCCACCCCGATCATGGGCCGCCTCGGCGACCTCCACGGCAAGCGCCGGATGCTGCTGACGAGCCTCGCGGTGATGGTGGCCGGCTCGCTGATCTGCGGCTTCACCGGCGATCTGGTGGTGATGATCGCGGGCCGGGCCCTCCAGGGCTTCGCCATGGGCGCCATCCCGCTCGGCATCGGCCTGATGCGGGACGAGCTGCCCCGCGAGCGCCTCGGTTCGGCGATGGCACTGATGAGTTCCTCGATCGGCGTCGGCGGCGGGCTGGCGCTGCCCGCGGCCGCGCTGGTCGCCCAACACCTCGACTGGCACGCCCTGTTCTTCACCTCCGCCGCCCTCGGCACCCTCTCCATCGCGCTGACGCTGCTGACGGTGCCGGAGTCCCGGGTGCGGGCCCGGGGGCGCTTCGATCTACCGGGCGCGGTCGGGCTGTCCGCCGGGCTGATCCTGCTGCTGCTCCCCGTCACCAAGGGCGCCGACTGGGGCTGGAGTTCACCCGCGGTCCTCGGCCTGTTCGGCGCGGCGCTGGTGGTGCTGGTGCTGTGGGGCGTGATGGAACTGCGGAGCCCGGCGCCGCTGGTGGACCTGCGCACCACCGCCCGCCGCGTGGTACTGCTGACCAACCTCGCCTCGATCATGCTGGGCGTCGCCTTCTACGCCATCTCCCTGGTGCTGCCGCAGCTCCTCCAACTGCCCACCGCCACCGGCTACGGCCTCGGCCGGTCGATGGTGGTCGCGGGCCTCTGCGTGGCTCCGCTCGGCCTGGCCATGATGCTCACCGCCCCGCTCTACGCCCGGCTCTCCGCCCGCCACGGCCCCAAGGTCTCGCTGATCATCGGCCTGCTGGTGATCGCCGTCGGCTACGGGGCGGGCCTGGGGCTGATGGGTTCGGTGGCGGGCACCGTCGTCATCTCGGTGGTCGTCGGCGCGGGCATCGGACTGGCCTACTCCGCGCTGCCCGCGCTGATCATCGGTGCCGTGGACGCCTCCGAGACGGGTGCGGCGACCGGCCTCAACACCCTGATGCGGTCCATCGGCACCTCCGTCTCCAGTGCCGTCATCGGCATGGTGCTGGCCAAGACCGCGCATGTCTCCGGCGGTCTCGCGGTGCCGACCATGCACGGATTCCGGATCTCCTTCCTGATCGCCACCGCGGCCGTGGCCGGCGGCCTCCTGCTCGCCCTCTTCCTCCCACCCCGCAAACCGGTCACCGACCACCGGCTCCGCGCCACCGGCGAGGACGAGCCGCCCGCCCTGGTGCCGGGTCGCCCACAGGATGCGGCAGCATAAGCGGGTGCCGTCCGACCAGGCGGTACGGGAGTGACCAGCCGGAGGAAGACGGAGCCGATGACCGCTGACGCGAGGACCCCGCGGGCCGAAGCCGCGACCGGGGCCGGGCCGGGGCCCGAGGTGCTGGCGGCGTTCGAGACCGCCAAGGGCTTCATGCCGCTGCGGGAGGGCCTGGCGCTCCACGCGGCGGCGGTACGCGCGACCGCGCTCGGCCTGCCGCTGCTGGAGGTCGGCACCTACTGCGGCCGGTCCACGATCCTGCTGGCGGACGCGGCGCGGGCGGCCGGGCTGAGCGCGGTGACGGTGGACCACCACCGCGGCAGCGAGGAGCAGCAGCCCGGCTGGGAGTACCACGACCCGGAGACGGTGGATCCGGAGGTCGGGCTGATGGACACCCTGCCCGCGTTCCGCCGCACCCTGCACCGGGCGGGCCTGGAGGGCCGGGTGATCGCCGTGGTGGGCCGCTCCCCGCAGGTGGCCCGGATCTGGGGCACCCCCCTCGGGCTGGTCTTCATCGACGGCGGTCACACCGAGGAGCACGCCACCGGCGACTACCAGGGCTGGGCCCCGCATCTCACGGTCGGCGGGCTGCTGGTGATCCACGATGTGTTCCCGGACCCGGCGGACGGCGGACAGGCGCCGTACCGGATCTTCCGACGGGCGCTGGAATCGGGCGAGTTCACCGAGGAGTCGGCGACGGACTCCCTGCGCGTGCTGCGGCGTACCGCCCCCGCCGGCTGAGTGGTGGTACGGCGGCGGGGAGTGCGGGCCACCCGTTAGAGTCGCCCTCGTGTCGTACGCAGGTCCGGAATTCGAGCCCGAGAGTCCGCCGCGCCGTTCCCGCCGCCATGGGCCGATGGCCGTGGCCGCGGCCACGCTGGTGCCCGCAGCGCTGGCCGGGGGCATCGTCTGGCTGGTGATGGGCGGCCCCGGCGAGGACGCCTCCGACGCCGCCGCGGGCTCCGCCTCCCCCTCAGCCTCCTCCCCTCCCTCCCCCGAGTCCCCCGCCCCGTCCGCCGGCGAAAGCGGCGCGGACAAGGGCAAGGACAAGGGGGACAAGGGAGATGACGGGGGCAAGGACAAGGGGGGAGCGAAAGAGACGGACAAGGGCAAGGGCGGGACCGTTCCGGCGCCCGCGGGGCATGGGCCGCTGCGGGGCAAGGTCGTGGTGATCGATCCCGGCCACAACTTGGGCAACTCCCGGCACACCGCGGAGATCGCCCGCCAGGTGTCCATCGGCACCGAACGCAAGGAGTGCGACACCACCGGCACCTCCACCAACTCCGGTTACCCGGAAGCCAAGTTCACCCTGGATGTGGCACGGCGGCTGGAGAAGCTGCTCCACCATGAAGGCGCCACCGTGAAGTTCACCCAGAACGGCGACCGCTCCTGGGGGCCGTGTGTGGACGAGCGCGCGGAGATCGGCAACAAGGCGCACGCCGACGCCGTGGTCTCGGTGCACGCCGACGGCTCCGGCACCGGCAACCGCGGCTTCCATGTGATCCTCCCCGCCGCACTGCACGCGGGGGCGGCCGACACCCGTGCCATCGCCGGCCCCTCCAAGGAGTTGGGCGAGCGGATCGTGGGGAAGTTCGTGCAGTTCACGGGCAGCGCGCCGTCCAACTACATCGGTGGCGGCACCGGTCTGGACGTCCGCCGCGACCTCGGCGGGCTCAACCTCTCGCGGGTACCGAAGGTGTTCGTGGAGTGCGGCAACATGCGGGACGCGAAGGACGCGGCACTGCTCACCAGCGGCGACTGGCGGCAGAAGGCGGCCCGCGGTCTGGCCTCCGGCATCGAGGGCTTCCTGACGAAGTGAGCACGCCCCGCTCCACCGCGGCCGCGCTCCGACCGCCGGGACACGAACCAGTAACAGATGCGTATCCGCCCCCGCGGGCGTACGGGGGCGGGCCGTACACGTATGCGGCGAAGGACCCCATAGGGGGCATTGGGTGCCGGTGGCCGGCAGACACCCCCAGCCGGGTGACGATAGTGTCGCCCCTACGATGGGGGGCCACCCCCGCGCTTCGCGTCCGCGGGCACCACGATCCCACCAAGATCCCTGTGCTCCGCGAACCATGGACGCCCGCGGTCCATGAGCGACAGCGACGCCCACCAGCGACCGACCCGAGAAGACCGACGAAGGACCTGAAGTGAATATCCGCTCCCTCAGTCGAGGCGACGGCGTGGTGATCGTGGCAGCGGTGTTGCTGTTCATCGCCTCGTTCCTCGACACGGCCGGCTGCCGTGGCAGCTACTGCAACTCCCAGAACTCCTGGGACGATCTGGGCCTCGGCCTCGGTACCTACATGATCGGCGTGGTCGGCGGCGCACTGGTCGTCATCAGCCGCGGGATGCCGCAGCGCAAGGTGCTCGGCCAGGACCTGGGCTCGCTCGGTGTGGCGTCCACGGTCGTCGTGGCCTGGGTCCTGCTCTGGTGGACCATCGACTTCCCCACCGACGCGGGCGCCGGCCTCGTCCTCGGCCTGATCGCCGCGCTCGCCCTCGCGGGTGCCGCCGTTGCCACCCCGCTGGTGCCGGCCCTCCAGGCCCCCCTGACCGCGGCCCCCGGCCCGCAGGGCGGCCCCCAGCCGTACGGTGGCCAGCCGCCGCAGGGCGGCTACGGCTACCCGGGCGGGCAGCAGCCCCCGTTCGGCGGCCAGCCGCAGCCCGGCCAGCCGTCCTTCGGTGGTCAGCCGCAGGCGCAGCAGGCCCAACAGGGCGCCCCCGCGGGGGACTTCTCCCCGTTCTGGTTCGCGGTCCCGGTGCAGCGGCCGCTGTACGCGGAGGACGGTTCCTCCACCGAGATCGCCCAACTGGCGCCGGGCACCTGGTACCTGGCGGTGGAGCAGCGGGGTCCGGGCCTGGTGGCGCAGACGCAGGACGGCCGGCGCGGCGTGCTCCAGGACACCTCGAACATCCAGCGCGGCTGAGCCTCAACCGGCCCGCCCGAGGCCCCCGTTCCCAGACAGGGAGCGGGGGCCTCGGCCTGTAGGGGGAGCCGGGTCAGCGGCCGGGGGCCGGGTCGGCGCAGCAGGCCGGGTCCACACCGCGGGGCAGCCGCTCGCCGTCGAAGACCGCGCAGGTCGCCTCGTCGCCGCCGAGTGCGGCCACCGCCAGCAGCACGGAGCCGGCGGTCCAGGTGGTGAGCTCCTCCGGCCAGACGGCCCGGTCCTGGTAGACGTATCCGGTCCAGTAGAGGCCGGAGTCCGGGTCGCGGAGATGGCCGATGGAGGTGAGGACGGCGAGGGCGCGGTCGGACTGGCCCACCGACCAGAGGGCCAGGGCGAGTTCGGCGGACTCGCCGCCGGTGACCCACGGGTTGGGCACCACGCACCGCACCCCGAGCCCCGGCACCACGAAGCGGTCCCAGCCGGCCTCGATACGGTCCCGGGCCTCGTCGCCGGTGAGGGCGCCGCCGAGCACCGGGTAGTACCAGTCCATCGAGTAGCGGCTCTTGTCCAGGAACCGCTCGGGGTGGTGGCGGATCGCGTGCCGCAGTGCGCCGAGGGCCAACTCCCAGTCGGGCTGCGGCTCTTCGCGGTGCTCGGCGAGGGCGAGGGCGCAGCGCAGCGAGTGGTGCACCGAGGAGGAGCCGGTGAGCAGCGCGTCGGTGGCGGGGGTGCCGTCGTCCTCGCGCCGCCAGCCGATCTCGCCGCCGGGCTGCTGGAGCGCCAGGACGAAGCCGACGGCGGCGCGTACCGCGGGCCACATCCGGTCCAGGAAGTGCTCGTCGCCGGTGGCGAGGTAGTGGTGCCAGACGCCGACGGCGAGGTAGGCGCAGAAGTTGGTCTCCCGGCCACGGTCGGTGACCTGCCGCGGGTCGCCGTCCTGGTAGGCGGCGTACCAGGAGCCGTCCTCGTTCTGGTGGCGGGCGAGCCAGGTGTAGGCGCGGTCCGCGGCCTGGTGCTCGCCGGCCGCGTTCAGGGCCATGGCGGCCTCGGTGTGGTCCCAGGGGTCGAGGTGGTGGCCGCGGAACCAGGGGATGGCGCCGTCGGGGCGCTGCACCGCGAGGATGCCGCGGACGGTGGCGGCGGCCTGCTCCGCGGTGAGTACACCGGGCAGGACGAGGCGCTCGGTGCGTTCGGGCTCTCTCACGCCTCGGCCCCGGCACGGCCGACCGGGTCGGGGCCGCCGGCGGGCGGACGCGGTTTGGTGGCGTAGGCGACGAAGCTCTTGCCGACGACCGGGTTGAGGAGCCGCTCGGCGAGGCGGGTGGCGAGGGGCTTCTTCATGATGTCCCACACCAGCAGTTGGTGGTAGGCGCGCACCGGCAGCGCCTTGTCGTTGTCCACGCCGAAGGCGCACTTGAGCCACCAGTAGGGGGCGTGCAGGGCGTGGGCGTGGTGGGTGCCGTAGGGCTTGAGACCCGCTTCGCGCATCCGGCCGAGGAGTTCGTCGGCGCGGTAGATGCGGATATGGCCGCCCTCCACCTCGTGGTAGGCGTCGCTCAGTGCCCAGCAGACCTTCTCCGGGCCGTAGCGGGGCACGGTGACGGCGATCCGGCCGCCGGGGCGCAGGACCCGCACCATCTCGGCGAGTACGCCCTTGTCGTCGGGGATGTGCTCCATCACCTCGGAGATGATGACCACGTCGAAGGACTCGTCGGGGAAGGGCAGGGCGAGCGCGTCGCCCTCCATGGCGGTGGCGGTGGCGCCCTCGGGGGCCTCACCGGCCTCCTTCATCGCGGCGAACCAGGTGGCGACCTCGCGGATCTCCGCCGCGTTCCGGTCCAGGGCGACGACCCGCGCGCCGCGCCGGTAGCACTCGAAGGCGTGCCGGCCGGCCCCGCAGCCCAGGTCGAGTACGCGGTCGCCGGCGGCGAGCGGGAAGCGGGTGAAGTCGACGGTCAGCATGGGTGGTTGGCCCCCAGAGACGGTCCGGTGGCCGCGCCGCGGCCACTCGGGTGTGCGGTGGAACGGCCGCCTCTGCCACCGGCGCGGTCGATGGCCTCGCGGTACAGGTCGGCGGTGCCCTGGGCGGCGCGTGCCCAGGTGAAGTGGGTGAGGACGCGGGTGCGTCCGGCGTCGCCGAGGCGGGCCCGCAGCTCCGGCTCGGCCAGCAGGGTGGTGAGGCGGACGGCGAGGGCGTCGGAGTCGCCGGGCGGCACCGCGAGGCAGGTCTCGCCGTCGCGGCCGGCGACCTCGGGGATGGCGCCGCCGGTGGTGGCGAGCAGCGGGGTGCCGGTCGCCATGGCCTCGGCGGCGGGCAGCGAGAAACCCTCGTACAGGGAGGGGACGCAGGCCACTTGGGCGCTGCGGATGAGGTCGACCAGCTCCTCGTCGGAGATGCCCTTGACGAAGCGGACGGCGTCGCCGAGGCCGTGGCGTTCGATGGCCTGCGCGACGGGGCCGTCCTCGGCGCGCTTGCCGACGACCACCAGGTGCGCCCCGGGGTGCGAGGTGCGGACCTTGGCGAGGGCTTCGACGAGGTGCACCAGGCCCTTGAGCGGGACGTCGGCGCTGGAGGTGGTGACGATCCGGCCGGGCACCTCGGCGACGGACGGGTCCGGGGAGAAGAGGCCGGTGTCGGCACCGATGTGGACCACGCTGACCCGGCCGGGCGGCACCCCGAGGTCCCGCACTATCTCCTCGCGTGAGGTGCCGGAGACGGTGAGCACGGACGGCAGTCTGCGGGCGACCCGCTTCTGCATCCGGGTGAAGGCGTACCAACGGCGCACCGAGAGGCGGCGCTTGGCGTTCTCGGCGGCGTGGAGTTCGAGGCGGCGGTCGACGGTGATGGGGTGGTGGATGGTGGTGACCAGGGGGGCGCCGAGGTCGCCGAGGAGGCCGTAGCCGAGGGTCTGGTTGTCGTGGACCACGTCGAACTCGCCCCGGCGGGACCGGAGATGGCGGCGGGCGCGCAGCGAGAAGGTGAGCGGTTCGGGGAAGCCGCCGGTCCACATGGTGGCCACCTCCAGCGCGTCCACCCAGTCGCGGAACTCCTCGCGGGCGGGGGTGCGGAAGGGGTCGGGGCTGCGGTACAGGTCGAGGCTGGGCAGCTCGGTGAGGACGGGGCCGGTGCCCGTTCCATCGCCGTCCGGCCGGTCGAGGACGGGGTAGGGCTGGGCGCCGATGACCTCCACCCGGTGGCCGAGGCGGGCGAGTTCGCGGGAGAGGTGGCGGACGTAGACGCCCTGCCCGCCGCAGTACGGATTGCCCTTGTAGGTGAGGAGGGCGACGCGCAGGGCGGGGCCGCCGTCGGCGGCGGTGCGCCGGGGCTCGGGCCCCGGACCTGCGGACGCACGAGGACCTGCCTCCATGGCCTCAGCGGTCACTCCTGGGCCCTTTCTCACGGATCTGGATCGGTCTCACGGATCTGGGATCGGTACGGGTCTCGCGGCCACCGGGCCTGCCTGCTCGGTACGGATCTGCGACGCACTTCCACGCGAGCCTACGTGTGGGCCATAATCTAGAACAAGTTTCAGACTTGTCGGCCATCTTCCCGGTCCGCCGCTCCCGTTCCGACCCGAGGGCGTGATCGCCGGTCCCCGAATCTACCGGCTGGTAGCACCGTTACATCCGGCCATCAGGGGTGATTCGCGCCACCCCGGCCGGTACCCGACGACAGCGGAGGATCCATGACAGCCCGAGCGCGGACGGAGGGCGCGGCGCCGCTGACCCGGCGCCAGGCCGCGCGGCGCGAGGCGATCCTCGCCGCCGGTACCGCGCTCGCCGCCGACGGCGGCTATGAGGCGGTGCAGATGCGGGAGGTCGCCGAACGGTCCGGCGTCGCCCTCGGCACCCTCTACCGCTACTTCCCCTCCAAGGTGCATCTGCTGGTGGCGATCATGGTGGCGAGGCTGGACACGCTGCGGGAGACGGTCCGCCACCGCCCGCCCGCCGGCGAGACCGCCGGTGAGCGCGTCACCGAGACCCTGATGCGGACCTTCCGCGCCCTGCGGCGCGAACCGCGGCTCGCCGACGCCATGTTGCGCGCCCTGCACTTCGCCGACCGGTCCGTCTCCACCGAGGTCGAGCAGGTGCTGCGGCTCACCACCGCCATCGTGCTGGCACCCGCCGGGATCACCCGGCCGACGCCCGCACAGCGCTCCGCGGTCCGCGTCATCGAGCACACCTGGTACTCCACGCTGATCGCCTGGGCCTCCGGCCGCGCCACCATCGAGCAGGTCAGAACGGACCTGGAGACCGCCTGCCGGCTGCTGGAACCGGGCGGCCCGGGGCCGGGCGGAGACCGGCCGGTAGAGTGACCGGGTCGTCCTCACGTCCGACGGGGGGAAGCCGGTGCGAATCCGGCGCTGACCCGCAGCCGTCATCCGCGCACCACCCGGTGCCCGGTGAGCCGGAATGCCCCGTCGGAAGTGACCGGCTCGCGCCACCGGACCCCCGGTGGCCGGCACCGTCGAGGCATACGGAGCCGGAGCCGCCCGGTGCCCCGCTGTGTGCCCGTGCGCCCGGCCCCCAGCAGGGAGAGGCACCTTGCCGACCATCAACCTCCGCCGCAGCGCCGCCGTGCTCGCCGCCGCAGCCGTACTCGCCACCGGCGCCGCACCGGCCGCAGTCGCCGCCGGCGCGGCCCCGGCGTCCTCACCGTCCCCCGCGCCCGAACTCCCCGCCGGCCTCTACGGCACCGGCGACCCCACCTACGACGGGGTGTTCCGCCAGTCGTACGCGCTGCTCGCCCAGCGCACCGCCGGGGTGACGCCCGCGAAGGCGGGGGTGGACTGGCTGCTGGGGCAGCAGTGCGGGAACGGTGGGTTCGCCCCCTACCGGCCGCACCCCGAGCAGCCCTGCGACAAGAAGACCCAGGTCGACAGCAACTCCACCGCAGCCGCCGTACAGGCCCTGGCCGCGCTCGGCAAGGACACCCACAAGAAGCAGATCGACCGGGCGCTGTCCTGGCTCACCGCCGTCACCAACAAGGACGGCGGCTGGGGCTTCACCCCGGGCCTGCCCAGCGACGCCAACTCCACCGGCATCGTCGTCGGCGCCATATCCGCGGCCGGCTCCACCGGCGGCAACGCGGCCGACTGGAAGAACCCCAAGGTCTTCCGCACCCCCGGCGAAGCACTGGTGAAGCTGGCGATGCCCTGCGCCAAGGACGGCGCCTTCGGCCTCGCCGACGCCAAGACCGGCAAGCTCACCGCCAACGCGGACGCCACCGCCGCCGGTGTCCTCGGCAGCCTGGGACGCGGCCAGGCCACCGCACCCGGCAAGCCGCCCTCCGGGAGCACCGAGTGCGGCAAGCCGAAGGACGCACGGCAGGCCGCCGTCAACGGCGCCGCCTATCTGCACCGGCAGTTCGCCGAGCAGCCCTATCTGATCTCCGCCATGCCCGGCGCCAAGGACCAGCCGGACTACGGCAACACCGCGGACGCCGTCGTCGCCCTCGCCGCCGCCGGCCGCACCGAGGACGCCGCCGCACCCCTGAAGTACCTGAAGCGGCACGGCAAGGAGTGGGCCGCGCAGGCCGGTCCGGCCGCCTGGGCGCAGCTCGTCTTCGCCGCCCACGCCACCGGCACCGACCCCCGCCACTTCGGCTCCACCGACCTGGTCGCCGGCCTCAACGCCACCGGCCCCGCGCCCGAGTCGAAGGCGTCCTCCTCCGACAGCACCACGGACAAGAAGGACGACGGCAACAACTCCGCGGTCTGGTGGATCTCCGGTGCCGCCGTGGTCGTCCTCGCCGCCGCCGGTGGCGGGTTCCTGGCCGCCCGCAAGCGGCGGACCGGCGCATGACGCGGGCCCGTCCCGCCGCCGTACCGCTCGCCGCGCTCCTCGGCCTGCTGCTGGCGCTCACGGCGGCCCTGCCCGCCGGGGCCGCCACCGGCTACCGCTACTGGTCCTTCTGGCAGTGGGACCACGGCAGTTGGGTCTACGCCACCCAGGGCCCCTCCGTCGAGCGGCCCGAGGACGGCGCGGTACGCGGCTTCCGCTTCGCCGTCAGCGCGGACTCCGCACACGCCGTCACCCCCCGCGGTGGGCACGACTTCACCGAGATCTGCCACGGCACCCCCGCCGAGTCCGGACGCAAACGCGTCGCGCTGGTCCTGGACTTCGGCACCCGGCAGGACGCCCCCGGCGACGAGCGGCCGCCCGCCCGGCGTACCGCCTGCGCCCGGGTCGCGCCCGACGCCAGCAGCGCCGAAGCGCTCGCCGCCGTCGCCAAACCGCTGCGGTACAACAGCACCGCCCTGCTCTGCGCCATCTCCGGCTATCCGCAGACCGGTTGCGGCGAGCAGGTCTCCGGCAGCGGCAAGGGCGACACCGCCGCGCCCACCGCCGGCCCGCGACCCGCCACCCAGGACGGCCACATCCCGTCCGCCGGGCTGATCGCCGGGATCGCCGCGGTGGCCGTACTCGGCGGGGCCGCCATCTGGCAGGCCCGCCGGCGCCACCGCTGACCGGGCCGCCCACCATGCCGACCCGCCCCCGCACCACCGCCCTGAGCGCCCCGGAAGCCCGCCGGAGCACCGCACTGCACCCCGGCGCCTGGTGGGTGTGGGCACTCGGCCTGGCCACCGCCGCCTCCCGCACCACCAACCCGCTACTGCTGGCACTGCTGGTGGCGGTGGCCGGATATGTGGTGGCCGCCCGCCGCACCGACGCCCCCTGGGCCCGCTCCTACGGGGCGTTCCTCAAGCTGGCGCTGGCCGTCCTCGGTATCCGGCTGGTCTTCGCCGTCGTCCTCGGCTCCCCCATCCCCGGCAGCCACACCCTGCTCACCCTGCCCGAACTCCCGCTCCCCGACTGGGCGCAGGGCATCCGCCTCGGCGGCCGCGTCACCGCCGAGGGCCTCCTCTTCGCCCTCTACGACGGGATGAAACTGGCCACCCTGCTGGTCTGCGTGGGCGCCGCCAACGCACTCGCCAGCCCGACCCGGCTGCTGAAGTCACTGCCCGGCGCCCTCTACGAGGCGGGCGTCGCCGTCGTCGTCGCCCTCACCTTCGCCCCGCACCTCATCGCCGATGTGCAGCGGCTGCGGGCCGCGCGCCGACTGCGCGGCCGGCCCGACCGGGGGCTCCGCGGCCTGCTCCAGGTGGGCCTGCCCGTCCTGGAGGGCGCCCTGGAACGGTCGGTGGCACTGGCCGCCGCCATGGACGCCCGCGGCTACGGCCGCACCGCCACCGTCTCCCCCGCGGTACGCCGCACCACCACCGCCCTCACCCTCGGCGGACTGCTCGGGGTCTGCGCCGGGACCTACGGCCTGCTCTCCGCGGAGGGCGCCGGATACGGGCTGTGGGTGCTGCTCGCCGGGGTCGCGGCCGCGCTGGCCGGTCTCGGGCTCGGCGGGCGGCGCGCGGTGCGCACCCGCTACCGGCCCGACGCCTGGGGGGTGCGGGCCTGGCTGGTCGCCGGGTCCGGGGCCGCCGTCGCGGCGCTCACCGTCACCGCGGCCGCGGTGGATCCGGCGGCCCTGCGGCCCGGGGTGGTGCCGCTGACCGCGCCCGGCCTGCCGCTGTGGCCCGCGGCGGCCCTGCTGATCGGCCTGCTCCCGGCGCTCGCCGCCCCGGCCCCGCCGCGCTCCCCGTCGCCCTCGCCGTCCCGCTCGAACCGCTCGAACCGCTCGAAGGAGAACGCCCCGTGATCGGATTCGAGGAGGTGTCCGTCCGCTACCAGGACGAGCCGCACCCCACCGTCGCGGGCGTCGACCTGACCGTCCCCGAAGGCGAGTTGGTGCTGGTGGTCGGCCCGTCCGGAGTCGGCAAGTCGACCCTGCTGGGCACCGTCAGCGGCCTGGTACCGCACTTCACCGGCGGCACCCTCACCGGCCGGGTCACCGTCGCCGGCCGCGACACCCGCACCCACAAGCCCCGCGAACTCGCCGATGTGGTCGGCACCGTGGGCCAGGACCCCCTCGCCCACTTCGTCACCGACACCGTCGAGGACGAACTCGCCTACGGCATGGAGTCGTTGGGCCTGCCACCGGATGTGATGCGGCGCCGCGTCGAGGAGACCCTCGACCTGCTCGGCCTCACCACCCTGCGGGACCGCCCCATCGCCACCCTCTCCGGCGGGCAGCGCCAGCGCGTCGCCATCGGCTCCGTCCTCACCCCGCACCCCTCGGTCCTCGTCCTGGACGAGCCGACCTCCGCCCTCGACCCGGCCGCCGCCGAAGAGGTACTCGCCGTCCTCCAACGCCTCGTCCACGACCTCGGCACCACCGTGCTGATGGCCGAACACCGGCTGGAGCGCGTGGTGCACTACGCGGACCAGGTACTGCTGATGCCCGCGCCCGGCGCGCCCGCCCGGCTGGAGAGCCCGGCCGCCGCCATGGCCCACTCGCCCGTCCACCCGCCGGTGGTGGGCCTGGGCCGGCTCGCGGGCTGGGAACCGCTGCCGCTGACGGTCCGCGACGCCCGCCGCCGCGCCGGCCCGCTACGGGACCGCCTCGCCGACCGCACCCCGGCAGCCTCCGCCGCGCCGCCCGCCCCGGCTCCCCGCCGCCGCACCCTGCTGCACCGCACCACCGCTCCCGGACCCGAACCGGTGGCCAGAACCACGGGACTCGGCGTGCGCCACGGGCGGGTGGAGGCGCTGCGCCAGGTCGAGTCGACCGTCTCCCCCGGTGAGACCCTCGCCCTGATGGGCCGCAACGGCGCCGGCAAGTCCACCCTGCTCGCCACCCTGGTCGGCCTGCTGGCCCCCACCACCGGCAGCGTCACGGTCGGCGGCGCCACCCCGCACCGCACCACCCCCCGCGAACTGGTCCGCCGCGTCGGCCTCGTCCCCCAGGAACCACGCGACCTGCTCTACGCCGACACCGTCGCCGCCGAGTGCGCCGCCGCCGACCGGGACGCGGACGCACCCGCCGGCACCTGCCGCACCCTCCTCGACCGGCTCCTGCCCGGCATCGGCGACTCCGTCCACCCCCGCGACCTCTCCGAGGGGCAGCGGCTCGCCCTCGCCCTCTGTGTGGTGCTGGCCGCGGAGCCCCCGCTGCTGCTGCTCGACGAACCCACCCGCGGCCTGGACTACGCCGCCAAGGCCCGCCTGGTCACCGTCCTCCGGGACCGCGCCGCCGCGGGCCTGGCCACCGTACTCGCCACCCATGACGTGGAGTTGGCCGCCGAGACCGCGGACCGGGTGGTGATCCTCGCCGAGGGCGAGATCGTCGCGGACGGCCCCACCGCCGAGGTCGTCACCGCCTCCCCCGCCTACGCCCCCCAGGTCGCGAAAATCCTCGCCCCGGCCCCCTGGCTGACCGTCACCCAGGTCGCGGACGCGCTCTCATGACGGGCCGGGGAACGCGGCCGTCGGCGGATGCGGGTGGTCGTGCCGGCTCCGCGTCGGACTCCGCGTCCGGCTCCGCGGTGGCGGGTGGGCAGGGTGGCGCGGCATCCGGCCGGGTGCGTGCGGTGCGGTTGGGGCCACGGTCGGTGGCGGCGCTGCTGCTGGTCAGCGCGGTGGGTGTGGCCGGTTTCGGCTGGCCACTGCTGGCCGGGCCGGGCGCCGGGATCAGCGCCCACGCCCAGGACGCGCCCTGGCTCTTCGCGGCCCTGCTGATCCTGCTGGTCGCGGTGGTGGCGGCGACCATCGCCGAGTCGGGCCTCGGCGCGAAAGCGGTCGCCATGCTGGGCGTACTGGCCGCGGCGGGCGCCGCCCTGCGCCCACTCGGCGCGGGCACCGCCGGCCTGGAACCGATGTTCTTCCTGATGGTGCTCAGCGGCCGCGTACTGGGCCCCGGCTTCGGCTTCGTACTGGGCTCGGTGACGATGTTCGCCTCGGCGCTCCTCACCGGCGGGGTGGGGCCCTGGCTACCGTTCCAGATGCTCGCCATGGGCTGGTTCACCATGGGCGCCGGCCTGCTGCCGGGCGCCCGAAGGCTGCGCGGCCGAGCCGAGGTGGCACTGCTCGCCGGCTACGGCTGCCTGGCCGCCCTCGCCTACGGCACCGTGATGAACCTGTCCGGCTGGCCCTTCATGAACACCCTCGCCTCCGGAATCGCCTACGACCCCGACGCCCCCCTCAGCGGCAACCTGCTCCGCTTCCTCGCCTACTGCCTCGCCACCTCCCTCGGCTGGGACCTGGGCCGCGCCGCCGTCACCGTCGCCCTGACCACCTTCCTCGGCCCCGCCGTACTGAAGGCCCTCCGCCGAGCCACCCGCCACGCCGCCTTCGAAGCCCCGGTGAACTTCGGGGAGGCGGCGGACGACCCGGTGGAAGGCGGGAGCGTGGTGGAGGGCGGCACCCGGTGACCGGCTCGGCGGCCGGTCACCGTTACGCCAACGGGGCGGCGGCGCCCCGGAGTTGAGGGGCGACCGCTATACCGGCTGAGCCCCGGCCCGCGCCTCGCCCCCTTCACTCCCGGCATCCCCGTCGCCCCCGTCATCGGGCTCCGTCGCCTTGGCCGAGACCTCGGGCTTGACCTTCGCCTTGACCTTGGGGGGGCCGGCCCCAGCCGTTGACCGTGACTCCGGCGCCGCCGTATGTGGTTCCGCAGCCGGTTCGATACCACCCGCCGCGCGGATCACCCCCGCTCCGGCCGTGACCCGCGGACCGGCCAGCAGATACGTCAGCCCGAAACCGGCGAAGACCACCGCGGCCCCGCCGACCGCGTCCAGCACCCAGTGATTGCCGGTGGCGATGATCGCGGAGACCGTGAACAGCGGATGCAGCAGCCCCAGCGCCTTCATCCACCAGCGCGGCGCCAGCATGGCGATCACCACCCCGCACCACAGCGACCAGCCGAAGTGCAGCGAGGGCATCGCCGCGTACTGGTTGGTGACCGAGGTCAGCGTGCCGTAGTCAGGCTTGCTGAAGTCCTGCACACCGTGGACGGTGTCGATGATGCCGAGGCCCGGCATCAGCCGCGGCGGCGCCAGCGGATAGAGCCAGAACCCGACCAGGGCGAGCACCGTGGCGAAGCCCAGCGCCGAACGCACCCAGCGGAAGTCCGTGGGCCGCCGCACATACAGCACCCCGAGGACCCCGAGCGGGACGAAGAAGTGGAACGACTCGTAGTAGAAGTCGAAGAAGTCCTGGAGCCAACTCACCTTGACCACGGCGTGGTTGGCCCAGTGCTCGATGTCGAGGAAGAGCACCCGCTCCAGCGCGAGGATCTGGTCGCCGTGATGCTCCGCCGTCGACCGACTGCCCGCCGCCACCAGCCGTACATGCGAGTACACGGCGTAGCAGACCCGGATCAGCAGCAGCTCCAGCAGCAGATTGGGGCGGCTGAGGACGCGCCGCCACACCGGCAGCAGCGGCACCCGGCGCCAGCGCGCGGGCGCCGGCTCCGCGTGCTCGGTCGGGATCGGGGTGCTGAAGTGCGGTGAACTGCGCGGCAGGAACGGCACCGCGCAGGCCGCGGCGAGCGCCGCCAGCAGCACGATGTTGTCCCGCAGGGGGAACAGCACCTGCATGTTCGGCAGCAGCATCTTCGCGGGCAGCGTCATCACCAGGACGACGGCGACCGGCCACACCAGGCGGTCCCGGGCCCGCTTACCGACCCGGCCGACCACCGCGAGCAGCACCCACAGCAACTGGTGCTGCCAGGCCGTCGGAGAGATGGCGACCACCACACAACCGGTGATGGCGACCGCCAGCAGCAACTGCCCATCGTGCGCATAGCGCACCGCTCGCCGCAGCCCCAGCACCGCGACGGCCGCGGCGAGCACCAGGAACACCGCCACCTCGGGCACCCCGGTCAGCCCGGACCGCAGCAGCGCACCATGCAACGACTGATTGGCCAGCCCCGAAGGATTCAGCCCCAGCCCGGCGCCCCCGATGTGGTGCGCCCAGTACGTCCATGAGTCGTGCGGCATCGCGGCCCAGGCGGCCGCGGTGCACACCGCGAAGGTGGCACCGGTGGAGACCGCGGCCCGCCGCCGGTCGGTGAGCCACAGCAGCGGAGCGAAGAGCAGCACCGCGGGCTGGAACGCGGCGGCCAGCCCCACCAGCACCCCGGCGGCCCGCTCCCCCCGCACCGCGAACACCCCGAGCAGCACCAGCAGAACGGGCAGGATGCTGATCTGCCCCAGATGCAGGGTGTTGCGCACGGGCAGCGACAGCATCAGCAGGCTCACCGCGGCCGGCGGGGCGAGCAGCGCCGTCCGCCGTGAGACCGGACCGGGCAGCGCACGCGCCACGACCACCCCCAGCACCACGACCAGCAGCAGCGTGCCGAGCGTCCAGCCGTAGCCCAGGGCGTTCTCGGCGGGCCGGGACAACGGCCGGAGCACCAGCCCCGCGAACGGTGTGCCGGTGAACTGGTCGGCGTCGTACAGCGAACCCGGTACATGCAGAACGCCCTGCGGCCCGATCCAGGTCTCCAGGTCGGTCAGCCGTTCACCGGGGGGCTGCCGCACCACCACCGCGACCTGCCGTACCGCGAGGGCCGCCGCGACCACCCACAGCCCGGCGCGGACGGCCGCGAACCGTGCCTGTGCCGCCCCTGCTCCCAGGACTTGCCCAGGTCTGCCGTGATCCACGTTCGCCACGCCCCGTCGGCCCTCCCGCCCCATTCGTCCCTCGCGCCCGGCTGGTACCGGTCGGGCGCGTGCCGATGCAGTGCAGACTCTATGGGGCCGCACTCTCCCGGAAGAAAGACGCGGTCACCCCGGCGTCACCTGACGGCTGCATCCCTTTCGCTGAGATGACTTTCGCCAGGGTCCGCGGTTCCGCCTCGGCACGCGACTTAGATCACAAAACACCATCTCGATCGACAGTGCCGACGCGAGCGTTTGCCCTGCATACACGGCATTCGGACACCTTACGCCGCCGCTCGGACACCGTCCGCTACGCCTCCCTCTGACCGTATTGTCGAAAAAGGGCCGCCCGCTTTGGGCGGCCTTGATCCTTGTCGTCCACCGAAAGCAGGCGAGCAGAACCTTGGCGAGCGCCATGCCCATCGCACACCAGCCCCCTGCGGAACCGACCCCCGGACGGAACTCCGCGCCGAAAGCCACCGCCACCGACCCCGCCCTGGTACGGCGCGCGGTCAAGGCGGCAGCGCTCGGCAATGCGATGGAGTGGTTCGACTTCGGTGTCTACAGCTACATCGCAGTCACCCTCGGCAAGGTGTTCTTCCCGTCCGGCAGCGCCACGGTCCAATTGCTGTCCACCTTCGGCGCCTTCGCCGCCGCCTTCCTGGTGCGGCCCCTGGGCGGCATCGTCTTCGGCCCGCTCGGAGACCGCGTCGGCCGGCAGAAGATCCTCGCCATCACCATGATCATGATGGCGGCGGGCACCTTCGCCATCGGCCTCATCCCCTCCTATACGACGATCGGCATCGGCGCACCGGCCCTGCTGCTGGGCGCCCGCCTGGTGCAGGGCTTCTCCACCGGCGGCGAGTACGCCGGAGCCGCCACCTTCATCGCCGAGTACGCACCGGACCGGCGGCGCGGATTCCTCGGTAGCTGGCTGGAGTTCGGCACCCTGGCCGGCTATATCAGCGGCGCCGGACTGGTCACCCTGATGACCGCCCTGCTTTCCACGGACGACCTGCTGTCCTGGGGCTGGCGCATCCCCTTCCTGGTCGCCGGCCCCATGGGCATCGTCGGCCTCTATCTGCGGATGCGCCTGGAGGAGACCCCCGCCTTCACCGCCGAGACGAAGAAAGCCGAGAAAGCCGAGAAGGCAGAGACGTCCCGGCCCAAGGTCCGGCTGCGCGAGATGATCACCGGCCAGTGGAGGGCGCTGCTGCTCTGCGTGGGCCTGGTCATGGTCTTCAACGTCACCGACTACATGCTGCTCTCCTATATGCCGAGCTATCTCACCAGCGAACTTCACTACGACGAGACGCATGGGCTGCTCGTCATCCTCGTGGTGATGGCGCTGATGATGGTGGTGCAGCCGTTCGCCGGTGCACTGAGCGACCGGGTGGGCCGCCGCCCCCTGATCGCCGCGGGCTGTCTGGGCTTCCTCGCGTTGTCGGTGCCGGCGCTGCTGCTGATCCGGCAGGGCGGCCTGCTCCCCATCGGCCTCGGACTGGGCGGCCTCGGACTGCTCCTGGTCTGCTTCACCTCCACCATGCCGTCCGCGCTGCCCGCGCTCTTCCCCACCCGGGTGCGTTACGGATCCCTCTCCATCGGCTTCAACGTCTCGGTATCGCTCTTCGGCGGCACCACCCCGCTGGTGGTGACCGCCCTGATCGGCGCCACGGGCAACATGATGATGCCCGCGTACTACATGATGGCGGCGGCCGTGGTGGGCGGCATCGCCGTCTGGTTCATGACGGAATCCGCCGGCCGCCCCCTCCCCGGCTCAGCGCCGTCGGTGGAGCCCACCCGCTAGGAGACGTCTCCCCCGACGGCCGGGTGGCAAGTGGGCGGGCGGCTCGGGCCAGGGCTCAAACCTCGTGGTAGAAGCCGACGTTGACGCTGCGGGGCGCCGACAGATCATGGATGACGACCTCGCCCGAGCCGCCCACCGGAATGGCCCACGCACCTCCGTACGGCACGGCCTGCTCGGTACCGCCCGCGACCACCCGCACTTCGGAGGAGGGCTCGGGCAGCGACCCGCGCAGCCAGGTCACCGTCCACATCCCGTCCTGCCCGCAGCGGAAGTCCAGGTGGGTACGGGAGACGAAGAGCCAGTCGTCCGGGGTGACCAGCCGGCAAGCCGCGCGATCGCGCCCCACACACAACTGCGCCCCCGGCGCACTGGGCGCCTCGGCCATCTGCATACCCGCAGTCGCCCCCGAATCGGCCGCCGAGACAGTGGCCATGGTGAGTTCCAGCACGAGTGCTCCTTAGATTCGCCGGCCCCGGGCCCATACACCTAGGCCGGTTCACACGCCGCCGCATGATAGGTCGACATCCGCCCCCGAGATCATTCCCGTGATGCAGACCACACCCTCAGGGCGGCTCTGTGACAATGGGAGCATGACGGAGCGCAAGCCACCCGGGGTCAGCTTTGAGTCCTGGGTCGACCAGCAGATCCGGGACGCCGAGGAACGCGAGGACTTCTCCCGCCTTCCGGGCGCGGGCAAGCCACTGCCCGGCGGACACGACACGGCCTATGACGAACTGTGGTGGGTGAAGCAGAAGATGGCGCGCGAGGGCCTTTCCGTACTGCCGCCCACACTCGCCCTCCGCAAGGAGGCCGAAGACGCCTTGGAGGCCGCGTATGCGGCGCCTTCCGAGACGGCGGCCCGCAGGATCACCACCGAGATCAACGTCCGTATCACCGAGGTCATGTTGAAGCCGCCGCCCGGACCTCCGCTCGGGAAGAAGCCTTATGACGTGGAGGAGGTCGCCCGCGAGTGGCGGGCCCGGCATCCCTCCTGACGGGCGTGCACCCACCGTGCAGGGCGAGCGTGATGTCAAGGCCGGGCGTGACCGTGCCGACCGCCCGCCCTTAGAGTCACTTCGGCAGCACCTGGACCAGCGTGCTCCATCTCCGCTTTCGACCTCGTCCGACAGCCCCGAGGGGACAGGCGCCATGGGACAGTTGACCGCCGATGTCACGATCTCACTCGACGGGTATGTGACCGGCGCCCATCCCTCCCCCACCGACGAGGCCTTCGCCAGGACCGGCGCTGTGATCGTCGACCAGGATGTGTTCCGGACCTGGACCGCGGAAAGCTCCCCGCTCATCGACATCTCCCTCACTCCTCCTGCTGCTTCCGGCGGCACCGGGACCGGCGACGCTCTCCACCAACCTGTCTTCGTTCTCTTCGACACACCCAGACGCCCATTCGTCACGCCGTCCGGCACGATTTTTCATTTCGTCCCGAACGGGCTGGTCGAGGCGGTGCGTCAGGCCCGCAGCGCGGCGGGATTCCGCGACATGGTGCTGGCCGCCGGCACCGGCACCGTCCAACAGGCCGTCCTGGACGACCTGTTGGACGAACTGCGGTTGCACATCGCCCCCGAAGTGCTCGGCTCCGGCACCCGCCTCTTCTCCCGGCTCGGCGAGGAGTACGTCGTCTGGGACGCGAGCCTGCTGAGCGGCGACTCCGGCACCGTCCACCTGACGGTGCGGCTCCGGGACGAGGCGGCCTGACGCCCCGCGCTCCCCTCCCCCCGGCGTCAACACTCGTACATGCGTTCCCCTTTCGGGTGTCTCTTCTTGCTTCCGGTCCTCACGCTCTGGTGACAATGCGTGCATGAACAGCGACGCCATCCGATACGACGGGACCTACGAACGCGACGCCCGCCCCAAGCCCGCGGCCGCCGCCTGGAGCGTGGCGCCCGAGCGCTACGACAGCCCTGCGGCCACGGCTCTGTGGCGGGAGTACTACACCGAGGTCAGCGACCGCTGGTTCCGACTGCACGAGCAACGGAGCACACCACCCCAGGAGTTGGCGCAGGGCATAGCCGGGGACGACGGCGCCACCCTGCTGCCGCCCCACGGGCAGTTGCTGGTCGCCCGGTACGGCGGCGAGCCCGCGGGCACCGCCGGGGTGCGAATGCTGGACGGCACCACCGGTGAGCTGAAGCGGGTCTACGTCCTGGAGCGGCTGCGCGGGCTCGGCGGCGGTTCCGTTCTGCTGGCGGCGGCCGAGGACGCCGCCCTGGCTCTGGGTGCCCGGCGGCTCATCCTGGACACCCGGCACGATCTGACGGAGGCCCGCCGCATGTACACCCGCCACGGATACCGCGAGACACCCCCGCACAACGACGAGCCCTACGCGGAGCACTGGTACGCGAAGGACCTCATACCTGGGACGGCCGGCTGACTTCCGGGACGAGCTGGCCGAGAGTGCGGGCTCAGACCGGTTCGGGGTTGCGCGGCGGTGTATGTCCGTTCCCGGGGCCGCCGTTGCGGGGCCGCTCCGCGTCCGAACCGCACAGCTCTGCCCCCAACTCCGCCATGAGCTGCCCCAGATCAGTCGGATGCGCCGGATCCCACCAGTCCCCCAGCAGCTCGGCGAGGGACTCCTCGCGGGCCCGGGAGAGCCGCTCGGCCACCTCCCGGCCCCCTGCGGTGAGTTCCATCGGCAAGCCGTACCGGGCCGCGAGCCGCCGCTCCTCGATCTGACGGACCGCCGCCGTGACGGCCCGCAGCGAGACCCCCACACGCTCGGCCATCTCCGCCGGGTCGGTCGGCCCGTGCCGGTAGATGCGGAGCAGCAGCCAACTCGACGCGGGATAAAGGTCGTAGCCCGCACGTTCGGTGATCTGGAGATAGATCTGCCGTCGGCCCTCACGGGTCCCGAGCACGGACAGCGCCCGCGCCGCCTCCTCGTAGGAGGTGCGCTCCACGGGGTTGCTGGCCAGGGTCTCCGTGGTGTCCGGGGCGGTGACGGAGCCGCGCAACCGGTCCTCGCGCAGGAACCAGGCCAGGATGAACGCGGCCACGGCAACCGGAGCCGCGTAGAGGAAGACATCGGTGATGGCCGAGGCGTAGGCGTGCAGTACACCGGGGCGGAGGGTGGGCGGGAGATGGGCGATGCCGCGGGGGTCGGTCTGGAGGGAGTGCACGCTCACCCCGGGTGGCAGCGCCTTCCCGTGGAGGGCCGACGCGAGGGCGGTGGCCAGCCGGTTGGCGAAGACGGTGCCGAAGATCGCCACTCCGAAGGAGGCACCGATGGAGCGAAAGAAGGTGGCGCCCGAGGTGGCGACGCCGAGGTCCTCGTAGGGCACGGCGTTCTGCACGATCAGCACCAGCACCTGCATGACCAGGCCGAGACCGAGACCGAAGACGAGGAAGGTGAGACTGATGGCGACGGTGGAGCTGTGTTCGTCGAGTCGGTGCAGCATGAGAAGGCCGATGGCGGTGACACCGGTACCCGCGACGGGGAAGACCTTCCACCGGCCGGTGCGGCTGACGATCTGCCCGGACACCGTGGACGACAGCAGCAGCCCGAACACCATCGGCAGCATGTGCACCCCGGACATGGTCGGCGTGATGCCGTGGACGACCTGGAGAAAGGTCGGCAGATACGTCATCGCACCGAACATGGCGAAGCCCACCACAAAGCTGATCACCGCGGAGAGGGCGAAGGTCCGCACCCGGAACAGCTTCAGCGGCAGCACCGGTTCCCTGGCCCGCCGCTCCACGGCGACGAAGGCAGCCGCAAGCACCGCACCGAGCACGGCCAGACCGATGACCTGCGGCGAGCCCCAGGCCCAGGTGGTACCGCCGAGCGAGGCCAGCAGGACGAGACAGGTGGCGACGGAGGCGATGAGGAAGGTGCCGAGATAGTCGATGGTGTGGCGGCGGCCGCGGGCCGGGATGTGCAGGGCGGCGGCGATGGCGACCAGTGCGACGACTCCGACGGGCAGATTGATGTAGAACACCCAGCGCCAGTTGAGCTGTTGGGTGAAGACCCCGCCCAACAGCGGCCCCAGCACACTGGTCGCGCCGAACACCGCCCCGAAGAGCCCCTGGTAGCGCCCGCGTTCACGCGGTGACACCAGGTCGCCCACGATCGCCATGGACAGCACCATCAGCCCGCCGCCGCCCAGCCCCTGCACCGCGCGGTACGCGATGAGCTGCGGCATGTCCTGCGCGAGACCGCACAGTGCGGAGCCGATGAGGAAGATGACGATCGCGGCCTGGAAGAGCTTCTTGCGGCCGTACTGGTCGCCGAGTTTGCCCCAGAGAGGAGTGGCCGCCGTGGAGGCGAGGAGGTACGCGGTGACGACCCAGGAGAGGTGCTCCAGACCACCGAGGTCGCTGACGATGGTGGGCAGGGCGGTCGAGACGATGGTCTGGTCGAGAGCGGCGAGCAACATGCCCAGCAGCAGGGCTCCGATCGGGACCAGGACACTGCCGGTGCGCGGATACGGCCCCGCCCCGGCATCCGACACCCCTTCCCCACCGGCCCCTCCACCCGGTGCCCCGCCCCCAGGCGTTCCATCGCCCACCGATCCGTCCCCCGCCGACCTGTCCCGCACCGATCCGTCGTCCGCCAAGGCACTTCCGCCACCGGGTGCGCTGGTGTCGTCGCGGGCTGCCGTGCCGGGTGCGGTCGGCGTTGCGTCCGGGGGCTCCGCGCCCTGCCGGTGGCGGGGCGGGCCGTCCGGGTCCCGGGGGTCCTGGGTCATGGCGCACCTCCTGGCGGACGGAGGTCCGCCGGCGGCCCCGTCCTCACCCATCCTGGACGGGGTAACCCGTTATGGCCCGTTGAGTCCTACCGGCACCGCAGACACCCCCGGCGGACGAGCCTCCGACCGGGGACACGGCTGCCGATACCGCTGCGGCAGAACCCTGCACGGCGAATGGGGCGCCGACTCCCGCCCGTACTCACGCAAGACCGCCGACCGCAACCGGCACACGAGGACCAGCGACCGGCCAGGCATCACGCCGACGCCCAGGTCCCACCAGGCACAACTACGCCGCAGCGGCCGGCCCCTATCCGATGGTGAGGCGGATCGCACCGTCGGCCGTCGCCTCGACATGGACTTCGGTGAGGTCCTGGGACAGTGCGTCCGGGGCGTGGGCGCCCGCTCGCGGGCCGATGCCGACGACGCGCATTCCGGCGGCGCGGGCGGCGGCGATACCCGCCTCGGAGTCCTCGAAGGCGACGCAGTCGGCGGGGGCGACGCCCAGTTCGGCGGCGCCCTTCAGGAAGCCCTCGGGGTCCGGCTTGCTGGCGCCCACCGATTCCGCGGTGATGCGTACCGCGGGCAGGTCGAGTCCGGCGGCGGACATCCGGCCGGTGGACAGCGCCACGTCCGCGGAAGTCACCAGGGCGTGCGGCAGCCCCCGCAGCGCGGCGAGGAAGCGGTCCGCACCGGCGACCTGGACCACGCCCTCCATGTCGGAGGTCTCCTCGGCCAGCAGTCGTGCGTTGTCGGAGTGGTTCTGCTCCATGGGCCGGTCGGGCAGGAGCAGCGCCATGGTGGCGTAGCCCTGGCGGCCGTGCACCACCTTGATCACCTCGTCGCCGTCGAGGCCGTGGTCCTGGGCCCAGCGGCGCCAGCAGCGTTCGACGAAGGCGTCCGAGTTGACCAGGGTGCCGTCCATGTCCAGCAGCAGGGCGCGAGCGGTCAGGACTGTTTCGGTGGCCGTCATCGGCGGGCTCCAGAGCACGGAAGTGAGGTCCGGACGACCGGCCCGTTCCGGGGAGGCGGGCGGTCGGCCCGAGGAGGCAAGCGGTCCCGCTCGCCGGTCAGGGTTGACGAGCGGAACCACTTTGTTTCCACACGATACAAAACAAGTCCCGGACACCGCCACCACGGCCGGTCCCCGCCCACCCGACATCTCACCCACAACCCCCGCCCCCGGCGCCCCGCTCACCCGACGATCGCCTCGTACAGGCTCCACACCCCGAGGGCCAGCATCAGAATCGCGGCGACGCGGGTGATCAGGCGCAGTGGGACCCGCTTCATCAGGGCACGGCCGCCGAGGATGCCGAGTCCGGCCACCGCCCACAGAGCGAGGACGGCACCGATGGCCACGGAGACCGGGTCGTTGTAGCGGGCGGCGAGGTTGGCCGTCATGATCTGGGTGAGATCGCCGAACTCCGCGACCAGGATGAGCATGAAGCCGGCACCGGAGACCCGCCAGAAGCTCTGGTCGCGGGGTTTGCGAATCTCCTCGTCGTCCTCCTCGCCGCCCTTCTGCAGGGCGAGTACGGCGGCGCCGCAGAGGAAGAGCACCCCGGTGATGGCATGGACGAGTCGCCCGGGGAGCAGGGTGAGGACGCTTCCGGCGGCGACGGCGAGTGCCACATGCACGGCGAAGGCGGCGGCGACGCCCGCGAAGACATAGGAGGCGCGGTACCGCGTCCCGAGGACGAGGCCGGCCAGTGCGGTCTTGTCGGGCAGCTCGGCGAGAAAGACGACGCCGAAGACGAGCGCCGTCACGCTGATGCTGATCAAGGTTCCTCAATCGGTCGGGGCTGCCCCGCCGAGAGTGAACGCTGTGCGACGCCTCGGCACGGCAGCGCACAGGTCGCGCACACGGATGTGGGCGCGCCACACAGGTCCACGGGAGGAGCTGCGTGCAGGGCACTGCTTGCCGAAGGTCTCGCTGGCCTGACCGCGATGCGGTCCTGCCTCCGGGCGCCGGCTCAGACGAGCTGAGCAGTATGTCGACGGTCCGGCGAAGAGCTACTCCCCTTCTGCTCGCGCCATAGTACGCGAGTCCGCAGCGTCACCCGCCAGGGTCTTTCTTCCTCTGAACAGCCGCAGAATTGCCCCATACACCCCATTTATTCAACTCCCGTGAGTGACAGGGCTCATGACGGGCCCCCAGAACCCTTGATGTGACGTGCGCATGACGCAACCCTGTTACCTGGCGCCCACCCTACGGAAACCGGCGGACGCCAGCATGGCCGAGCCGTACGGCTCGATCCCCCCACGACAAGGGAGTCCTCATGACCGGCGTCTACGCGCGTCACCCCTCCCCGTCCACCCGCCGCCGTCTCACCGCACTCGCCGCGCTGACCGCTTCCGTCGCCGCCGTCTCCGTGCTGACCGGCCCGCCCGCCCAGGCCTCGCCCCCCGACCCGATCGCCGTCTCCACCGCACGCACCTACCTCTCCGAACTCACCGTCGAGGCCGAAGGGTCGATGGACGGTTACAGCCGGGACCGGTTCCCGCACTGGATCACCCAGCACGACAACTGCAACACCCGCGAGGTCGTCCTCGAACGCGACGGCACCGACGTCGAGCAGGACTCAAGCTGCGCCGCGACCTCCGGCAAGTGGTACTCCGAGTACGACGGGGAGACCTGGACGGACACCTCGGACGTGGACATCGACCACATCGTTCCGCTTGCCGAGGCCTGGCGTTCCGGCGCCAGCAGCTGGACCGACGACCAGCGCCAGGAGCTGGCCAACGATCTGACCCGGCCGCAGTTGATCGCCGTCACCGACAACGTCAACCAGGCCAAGGGCGACAAGGACCCGGCGAAGTGGATGCCGCCGCGGACCGAGTACCACTGCCTCTACGCGCGAGAGTATGTGCAGGTCAAGCACTACTACAAGCTGTCGGTGGACGACGACGAGAAGAACGCGCTGCAGGAGATCCTGCAGGGCTGCTGACCGGCTGACGCCCGAGCCCGACCGCCCCCAGGGCCCGCCCCAACTCCCGCCACCCCCACCGCACTCCGTCCCGCACGGCGTGAACACCCTTCCCCACAAGGGTGGGTAGGGGTGGTGGGAGTACGGGTGACCGGCGGACGGGACGAGTGGATGGTGTCGAAGGGCCCCGAGCAGCGGCGAACCGGGCAGCGCAGCGGGCCGCGGGCCAACGCGGCCGGTGCTGACAGCGGTACCGATACCGGCGATGGCATCGGACCGGTGGAGCTGCGGCTCGGGCCCCTGCTGCGGTATGTCGACGAGCGGGCGGCCACCGTGTGGGGGGAGACCATCCGCGCCTGCCAGGCCGAGGTACGCCCCGCGAACCAACCGGACACAGACCAGCAGGGCTCGGAGGAAACCGACGAGCTGGCAGGAGTCGGTGGCACGTCGCACACCTTCCGTGTCGCGGGGCATCACTACGCCCTGGTCACCGTCGAGGGCCTGGCGCCCGGCCCCGAGACGGCGCACGAGGTGCTGCTCGACGGGGAGCGGGTCTGGCAGCCGGCCGATGGGCGCTTCCCGCCGTCGGTGATCCGCACTCCGGCGGCCGATGACGGCGGGGGCGGGGAGCGCGGGTTACGGGTGGCGTTCGGGTCGTGCCGCTGGGCGGCGCCGCCCGCGGGCGAGAAGGACCCCGTGAGTCCGGACGCGCTCGGCACCCTGGCCGGGCATCTGGCCGGCGCCCCACCACCGAGCGGCCCGATGTGCTGCTCCTGCCGAGGCCCTCCGCGACGATCCGCTGCTCGTCCGGATCCGGGCCGCCGGGGACAGAACTGACGAAGACCGGAACGGACGGGGACGGAACTGCCGTGCTGTGGGCCTTCGTTGAGACCGCGGACGCCGATCCGGCCACCGCCCGCTGGAGCTACCGGCGGGACTTCGGCCGGGTGCGGCTACTGAAGCCCGCCTTCCGCTCCACCCTCACCACGGGTCGGTAACTACCAAGCCCCGCAAGGGACATGACGACCCGTCCGCTCAGCACGGCGCGCCCTCCGCCCTCTTCCCCCGGGTCCGCCTTGCCTCTGTTGAAGGTGCTCACGAATTGGCGAATGTTGAACTTGCAAGCACAGTTAGGTCAACCTAATCTGTCCCCTCACTCGGTACCCGTCCCTTTAACTCAAGGAGTCCCCCACATGTTCGGACGCCTCAACAGCGCCCAGCCCTACGCAGTCGGCCTGTTCCGCATGGTCACCGGGCTGCTCTTCGCCTGCCACGGCGTGGCCTCGCTGTTCGGGATACTCGGCCGCCCGGAGGCCGCGACCGGATCCTGGCCCGGCTGGTATGCGGCGGTGATCCAACTAGTGGGCGGCGGCCTGGTGTTCATCGGTCTCGGCACCCGCGGCGCCGCCTTCATCTCCTCCGGCTCCATGGCGTACGCGTACTTCAACGTCCACCAGTCGGGCGGTCTGTGGCCGATGGAGAACGGGGGCGAGCCGGCCGCCATGTACTGCTGGATGCTGCTGCTGCTCGTGTTCACGGGCTCCGGGGCGCTGGGCCTGGACCGCTTCATCGCCGCGCGCGGCCGGAGCGAGGCGGCGGTCGCCGAGGAACCGTCCCCGGCCGCGACCTGACCCTCACCGGCCCCCCCGTAACGCCTACGGAGGGCGGGCCGACCCGCAAGGCACGCTGGAGAAACGAACACGGCCCGGGCACAGCAGCCGTCGAGCACACATCCCGGGACACTCTAGGACGGGCCTCCGCCCCCAACAGCCGTCGCGTTCCAGCCACTTGCACTCACGGCCGCGCGGACTCGGTCTCCAGGCCGCACCGGATGCGGTGAAACGGGATGTGACGGACACCGGAGGCCCCGGTCAACACCGGGCGCCACACCCGGCGTACGCTGTATGGCTGTCATCAGGCCGCACCCTGCCGCTCTCCGGCGACATCGCGGCTGCCGAGCCGATCGGGGAGTTCGGGTGCTGGAGAGTCTGGGCGTGCTGACGAGCAGCCCATGGGTCTACGCCGTGATCGCCGCCTCGGTGCTCTTCGACGTGTTCCTGCCGGTCCTGCCCAGCGGTGTACTCGTCATCACCGCGGCCACCGCAGCCGCCGCCGGAACCGGAGCGGCGGCTGCCGGTTCAGGGGTGGCGAGCGGCGCGATGCCGCACAACGTGCCCGACATCCTGACCCTGATCCTCTCCGCCGCCACCGCCTCCGTCCTCGGAGACTTCGTCGCCTACCGGATCGGCCTGCGCGGTGGCGAGCGGCTGGCCCGCACCATCGCCCGCTCCCGCCGTCTCACCACCGCCCAGGAACGGCTCGGCGGCGCGCTCTCCCGTGGCGGCGGCATCCTCGTGGTGATCGCCCGCTTCGCGCCCGCCGGCCGTTCCATCGTGTCGCTCGGCGCAGGCGTGGCCCGCCGCCGGGTACGCGAGTTCCTGCCCTGGTCCGCCCTCGCGGGGGTGACCTGGGCCGGATACAGCGTGGGCCTCGGCTACTTCGGCGGCCGGTGGCTCGGCGCGACCTGGCTCGGCACCGGAGTCTCCGTACTCGCGCTCTTCGCGGCGGGCTCGGGCGCGGCCTACCTGGTCCGCCGCAGCCCCGGCGCCACCGCTTCCACGGCCTGACGCCGGGGCGCCCTCACCGGCTCGCCACCGCAGCCTCCGCGCCCGCTTCCTCGGCCGGGCGGCGGGCGGCGCCCCGTATCTCCAGGCTGTCGAGCAGCTCGGCGGTCGCACGGGCCACCTCTTCGACGGCTCGGTCGAACACCTCACGGTTGTGCGCGGCCGGGGCCCGGAAACCGGACACCTTGCGTACGTACTGGAGGGCGGCGGCCCGGATCTCTTCCTCGGTCGCCTCCTCGGGGAGGGCGGGTGGGCGGAGCGTCTTGATACTTCGGCACATACCCCAAGTGTCCACCGCGCCACTGACAACCGCCCCCTCCCCGGCCTGCCGCCGACGCCTGCCGTCAACGTAGCGCCGCGAACTTCACCCCTCCGAAACCTCCGGGCCCCCGAAGGCGCTCGCATCTCAAAATCGAACAGACGTATCATTGCCGGGTGGCTGCGACTCATGATTTCCCGAGCGATCTCCTCGCCGGCCAGGAGGAGCTGCACCAGGTACGGGCCGAGATCCTGGCCCTGCTCAAGCGGCTCCCCTGGTCGGTGGAACCCCTCGACGGCTTCAGCGACACCCACGGCTGGCGCCCCGTGGAACGCCCCGCCTCCCCCGGCTGGACCGATGACCAACAGGCCGAGGTCGAGAAGCTCCGCGCCCGCGAACGCGAGCTCGCCGTCTTCGTGACCTGCCACCGCTACTGGACCAAGGTCGAAGCCACCGACACCGTGGACGCCCGCATGGCCCTGAAACACACCCCCACCCCACCCACCGCCCCGGAGACCTCATGAACCCACCGTCGGGCACCTGACTCCGTCGGGCGACGGGCTGCTCAGCCAGGCCCCACCACCTGGGTCAGATCTCGTCCGCGTCCACCACACCGAGCTCCCTGCGCATAACGCGACGGAGTTCGGCCACGGTCGAGTCGAAAGCGTCGCCAAAGTCCCGGTACTCAGGGCTCCCGGCGAGGTTCCCCGCGAGCAGGCAGTCCCTCGTGCCGCGCAGCACCAGAAACGCCGTCCGCGCCGCCTCGACGACCTGCCGGGGCGCGAGAATCGCCAGCCGATAGCGAAGCTCATACCCCCCAGATGCCAGGAACAGCGCGCGCTCTCCTCCCGTGAGTCGGGGTGCGTGCTGTCCTGCGCGTACTCCGACAGCGCGGTCCGCATCCGGGACAGGGCGGCCGGGTAGTCGGCATACAGCTACTGCCGGGCTTCGACCGCTCGGGCGTCGCGCTCTCGACGCCATCTGATCCGCTCGGTGAGCGTCGTCGACCCGACCCCGATCACCACTCCGAGCAATGTACTGACCTGCGACATCCACTCCATGAACTGCCAGGCTAGAGAGGCCAGTTCAGCTCCATGACCACTTCCCCGAGGCCGACCCCCCGGTTCGTGGGCGTCGGTGAACGTCGGATCACAGGTCCGGCGTCTATTCCTCAACGGCCCTGCGCGGTCGCGCCAAAACTTTCGCTGCACGCAGGTCCGCTGCACGCTTCAGCTCTATATCGACCCGCAGTTCCGCAGGAGTCGGCCACGGTGCCCGCCGGTGGATCATCCGGTGACAGTTTGCGCAAATGAGCGCGAGATCACTGAGCTTGGTCTGCCCCTCCCCCGCCACATGGAGCGGAAGAACGTGGTGGCACTCGATATATCCGGCCCCTCGATCCCCGTAAACGCCTTCGAAGTCAAAGGTGCACACTTCGCAGGCGAGCCGCTCACCACGCCGAAGAACCGAAGCGATCTTCTTTTTGCGCAAGCTCTGGTTCCGCTCTCGCGCCTGGTGGCGGCGCATCAGAAGTCGGCCTTCTGGAGCGCTGTAGTCATCGCTGAACTCTTCATCAGTCGGTACCAGCGCCTGAAAGTCGCCATCGGCAATCCCCTGCCGGATGAGCCGGGCAACATCGGCCATCTGCCCTGGCCGGGCCAGGAATTCGTGGAGCACCGCGCCATCAAGGGCTCCGCCGTTGGTCTGCTTGCCCTGATACTCCGGGTGGCGAGTGGCGATATCGAACGTCTTACGGGCCACACCATTTGGATTACGGAACTTATCGTTACGCTCCAGCTCGGCATGAATAGGGAGCAACTGAAGCAGCTCCGATAATTCCACTACCTGAGCATCCCTGGCGTCCAGGCCCTTCCAGCCATTCCGCATCACCAGCTCGCAAGCGAGGATGATCTCGTCCCGGGTCCAATCCGGATTCTTGACCGCCCTGACCTGGAATCCTGCCCGCTTGAGCCAGGCCACGGCGTGATCGCGGCCGCCACTGAACTCCTGCGACTCCAGCGCTCGCCCGTATCCCCATTTGTGTGCCACTCCGGCGACCGCCTTGGAGTCGTACTCCCGGCCTTCGTGCACCAGCAGGTACGACCGCGCGGCCCCGAATCCGTACTTCCCCAGGAAGGCTTCACGGCCCAACTCATCGTGTTCTGCCAGGGCCTTGAGCACGGACTGCCGTGAGATCGCACCTCTTTGCATGACGTGAAGGGTACGACCGGCCACCGACAGCGCCCCCTCCGCAGCCCCACCCACCCCAAACCAAAACCCCCAGTCGGCATCGGCTGGGGGTTTGGGGCTGGTGGGCGCGGACGGGTTCGAACCGCCGACATCTGCCTTGTAAGGGCAGCGCTCTACCGCTGAGCTACGCGCCCGGGGGATGGGCGACAGCCTACCCTGACGGTGGGCGGGTGCGGCAAACCGGTTGTAGGGGGGTTATCCCCCTGGTGGAGATGGTGGGTAGCCGGGTCGTGCGGGGGTGGGTGGGGCCGTAGCTTCGGGCAGGTCCGGTGGTCCAGGTGCAGGGGGAGTGTGTGATGACCGTCCGAGTTGTTGCTCTCGGCGTGCGGGTGTGCGGGTTGGTGGCGGTGGCTGCCTTGGTCTGCGGGTGCGGGGTGGAGGCTTCGGAGGACAAGGATCCGGATCAGCGGTCGTTCGCGTTGTCCGGGCGGACGCTCACGGTCGATTCGGACGACTCGCGGCTGGAGCTGGTGCCGTCGACATCGGACCGGGTGCGGGTGACCCAATGGTTCAAGGGGCGTGTGGTGGTGGGTGGTTCGCCGGAGGCGAGCTGGTCGGTGCGGGGGAACACGCTGCGGCTGCGGGTGAAGTGCCGTGGTTTTATGGCCGATTGCGCGACGCGGCACCGGGTGGAGGTGCCGAGCGGTGTGGCGGTGACGGTGCGGGACGGGGACGGTCCGGTCTCCGCGCGCGGCTTCCGTTCCGCTCTGGACGTTGAGTCCGGGGATGGGGCGATCAAGGTGGAGGACTCCAGCGGGCCGCTGACCCTGCGGACCTCCGACGGCTCGGTGCGGGCCTCGGGGATCCGGTCGGCCTCGGTGCGGGTGTCCACGGGTGACGGTTCGGTGCGGCTGTCGCTGGTGTCCGTACCGGATCGGGTGGAGGCCCGTACCGGGGACGGTTCGGCTCGGGTGGCGCTGCCGCGGGCGGACGGGGCGGGGGCCGAGGTGGGGTATCGGGTGCGGACGTCCACCGGTGACGGTTCCGTCGATGTGGGGGTGCGGCGGGACGATCGCAGCAGGCACCGGGTGGACGTCAGGACCGGTGACGGCAGGATCACGGTGCGGAACGCGAACTGACCGACCCGTGTGTTCGTCTTGTACGGGTGGGACAATGGCACCCGGGCAAGTGACCACAGCACGGGAGAGGGAAGTGACGGCGACATTTCCGCAGCCGCACGCGCCGCGAGGGCCGAACGGGCTGCGCACCCGTCGTCGTGATCTTCCCCGTCCGGCCGATGGGCAGGTCAGTACCGCGCGGGCCGCGGCCCGCGATGTGCTGACGCTGGCGCTGCTGCCGCTTCCGCTGCTGGTGGCGGTGGTGCCGGCGGCCTTCGCCTCCGGGGGGACCCGGCGGTGGTTCGGGGGCCGGGCGGAGAGCCAGCGGGCGGAAGCCCAGTCGGCCAAGGACGATGCCGCCGCCGCCTTCTACGACCTGGACACCGCGCAGCGTGATCTGCGGATCTCGATAGAGACGATCGCCGCGGTGGACGACTCTCCGGCCGCCCGCCGGGTCGGCGCGGACTTCGCCGAGCTGGGGCGGCGTATCGACGAGGTCAGCCACCGGTACATCACCGCGGTCGACGCCCATGATCTGGACCGCGACGACCTGGAGGCGTCCGCGGCGGCCCGGGCCCGTACCGAGTTGACGCAGGCCAAGGACGAGCTGATCCGGACCAAGCAGGATCTGGACCGTTTCGCGCAGAGTCTGGCTCCGCTGCTGGGGAAGGCGGAGACGCAGTTGGCGCGGGTCGCGCCGGCGGTGGAGCGGGCCCGGCAGGCGTTGCTCGCGGCGAGCAACGCGCTGGACGGAGTGCGCGCCTCCGGTCTGCGCGCGGATGATCTCGCCACGCGGCTGGCGGCCCTCGGCCCGGAGCTGACCCGGCTGAACGAGGGCGCCGGGCAGCACGGGGTGACGGAGACCCTGGACCGTGCCGGGCGGGTCTCCCGCGAGGCCGAGGCGGTGCGGGTGGACGCGGAGCGGCTGCCCGCGCAGGCCGCGGAGATCGATCACCGGCTGGTGTCGATGCGGACCAGGGCGCAGGCGCTGACGACGCGGGCGGGGCAGGTCGAGCCGGTGCTGAGCGAGCTGCGGCGGAGGTTCGCGGCGGCCTGCTGGCAGGACCTCCAGCAGGTGCCGGAGCTGGCCGCGGAGAACGTACGGCAGGCGGAGGCGAAGCTGAAGGAGGCGCGGGCGGCACGGGAGCAGCAGCGGTGGCCGGACGCGACCTCGCTGCTGTCCACCACCCGCGCCCTGCTGAACACCACGGACGACGCGGTGTCCGCGGCGGGCGACCGGCTGCGGCAGTTGAACGCGGTGTCGAAGGATCCGCAGCAGGAGATCGAGCGGACACGGTTCGCCATCCGGGATGCGCAGCGGCTGGCGATGGCGGGGCGGCAGACGCCGGATCCCCGTCATGCGCGGCCGCTGGACGAGTCGGTGGGCCGTCTCGACCGTGCCGTGGCCGGTCTTGAGGGCCGGCATCCGGACTACTGGCACTTTCTGACGGAGACCGACGCGGTGCGCCGGACCGTGGCGGATGTGGTGGCCCGGATACGCGAGGAGCGCGGCGCCCGCGCCTGACCTGGCCTCGGCCGCCGGCTCCGCCGCGGGGCTCCCCGGTGTCGGTGGCGGCGGATACGGTGGGGCCATGCCTCGTTACGAGTACCGGTGCCGCACCTGCGGTGACACTTTTGAACTGAGCCGCCCGATGGCGGAGTCCTCGGCGCCTGCCGACTGTCCTGCGGGGCATGACGACACGGTGAAGCTGCTGTCCACGGTGGCGGTGGGCGGCTCCGCCGCCTCGCAGGCCGCCCCGGCGGGCGGCGGCGGTGGTGGCTGCTGCGGGGGCGGTTGCTGCGGCTGAGCCCTGAGTTCCGGGGGCCGTCGGGTCAGATGCGGCGGGCGAGGGTGAGGCCGTCGGCGATGGGGAGCATCACGGATTCGACCCGGTCGTCGTTGCGGACGCGGTCGTTGAAGGTGTCGATGGCGGCGGCCGCGGTGCCCGCTTCGGGGTCGGTGACGCCGCCGTGCAGGAAGACGTTGTCGACCACGAGGAGGCCGCCGGGGCTCATCCGGGGCACCAACTCCTCCCAGTAGGCGAGGTAGTTCTCCTTGTCGGCGTCCACGAAGGCCAGGTCGACGGTCGGGGTGCCGGGCAGGCTGCGGAGGGTGTCCAGGGCGGGGGCGAGTCTCAGCTCGATACGGTCGGCGACACCGGCCTCGGCCCAGGCCTCCCGTGCGTGCCCGGTCCACTCCTCGGAGATGTCGCAGGTGAGCAGGGTGCCGTCGGGCGGCAGCGCCTGGGCCATGGAGAGGGCGGACAGGCCGGTGAAGGTGCCGACCTCCACGATGTGGCGGGCGCCGGTCAGCCGGACCAGAAAGGCCAGCAACGGGCCCTGTTCCTCGGCGACTTGCTTGCCCGCGACGAGCGGCAGCCGGGTGCGGGTGGTCTCGACCAGCATCCGCTGCACCGGGTCGAGCGGCGGATTGTGCCCGAGCATGTAGTGGTACAGCTCTTCGGTGAGCGGTGTTCCATTGCCTCTGGCCATCGGTTCCCCTTCACAGCGGTACGGCGGCCCGGTCCGCGGCGGACGGCGCCGGGGTGTCCACGGTACCGAGGCACACGCCACGCCGTTATACGGACGGCGCCTCCGCCGGAACCGCGGCCTCCGTGGCCGCGGTGAAGGCGCGCAGGATGGACTCGCCCGCCGCGACGCCGGTGCGGGGGACGACGGTCAGGTGGGGGGCGGTCCAGCCGGCGTCGGCGAGTTCGCCGTGGGCGGGGCGCCAGGCGCGGTCGGCGGCGGTGAGCAGGTCCGCGTCGAGCAGTGAGTCGCCGGCCGCCAACGTCCGTACCGCGCCGGCGCGTTGGGCTACTTCACGCAGGGCGGCGCTCTTGGTGAGCGGTTGCGGTACGGCGTAGATCTTGCGGCCCTGGAGGGAGACGGTCCAGCCGCGTTCGGCGGCCCAGCCGGTGAGGTCGCGCACCCAGCCCTCGGGCAGTCGGGCCCGGTCCACCACCAGGTAGGCGAAGAGGTCCTCGGCGACCCGTTCCTTGAGCAGCCACTCCTGGTCGGCGGTGGCGGTCAGCCGGGCGCGGATCTCGGCGAGCGGGGCGGAGCGTTCCGCGATCCGCCGGTGCACGGTGCGCTGCCAGTCGGGGTCGGTGGTGCCGTCGACGAGGAGGTGCCCGCCGTTGGCGCAGATCGCGTACCGGGGTGCGGGCCCGGGCAGGTGGACGCGCCGGTACTGCTCGGGGGTGCGGGTGGTGGCGGGGACGAAGAGGGCGGTGCGGTGCAGTCCGGCGAGGAGGGCGGCGGCGTGCTCGGTGAGGTAGGAGAGGGGGGCGCCGCCGTAGGTCTCCACACAGAGCAGGCGGGGTGCCTCGTGGTCGGGCATCCGCAGGTCGAGGGCGGCGGCCGAGTAGATCAGGGTGCGGTCGAGGTCGCTGGCGACCAGGGTGGCGGGGGCGGCGGTCACCGGGTCACCGCCTTGCCGTCGGCGCCGGTGGCACCGCGGGTGTACCGGGGATGGATGAGCCCGACGCTGCTGTACGGCAGGGCGTCGACCTCCTCCACGGGGACGCCGCGCTGCCGGGCGAGGAGCCGTACATGGGCGAGGTCCTCCCCGGCGCCGGTGCGGGCGAGGATCTTCCAGGGGACGCGGCGCAGCAGGACCCGGGTGGTCTCGCCGACGCCGGGCTTGACCAGGTTCACATCGTGGATGCCGTAGCTCTCGCTGATGCGTTCCACGGCGGCCCAGCCCTCCCAGGTGGGGGCGCGGTCCTGGGCGAGGAGTTCCTTGACGTGGCGTTCGACGGCGGGTGCGACCTGGTCGAAGTGGGCGGTGACGGCGTCCAGGAAGTCCGCGGAGACGTCCGCCGCGGCGAGTTCGCGGTAGAACTTCGCGCCGTGGAAGTCCCGCGGTCCGACCAGGTCGGCGCGGAGCACGGTGCGGGAGACGAGGCCGGAGACGGTGGAGTTGAGGCAGGCCGAGGGGATGAGGAAGTCCTCCCGGGTGCCGTAGGTGCGGACGCAGGAGCCCGGGTCGGCGAGGACGGCGATCTCCGGGTCGAAGGCGGCACCTTCGGTGCGGCGGAAGTCGTCGAGGGCGTCGGCGAGTTCGCGGGTGATGGCGCCCTTGCCGGTCCAGCCGTCGATGAAGACCACGTCGGCCGGGTCGTGGTGGGCGGCGAGCCAGCGCAGTGCGTTGGTGTCGATGCCGCGGCCGCGGACGATGGAGACGGTGTAGTGCGCCAGGTCGAGGCCGTGCCGGTGGCGGGCCCAGCGGCGCATCAGCACGCCGACGGGCGTACCGGCGCGGGCCAGGGACACCAGGACGGGGCGGGGGCCGCGTTCGGCGAGGACGGTGTCGGTGACGGTGCCGACTGCCTGCGCGATCCGGGCGGCGGAGGCGTCCAGCGCGCTGCGGAAGAGCTGTTGGTACTCCTCGCTGGGCTGGTACTCCACCGGCAGCGACTCGGCGTAGTGGGCGCCGCCGCTCTGGATGGCCTCCTCGCGTTCCTCGGTGGGCGCTTCGAGGCGGGCGTCGGAGAGGTCCTGGAGCAGCCAGCCGACGTCCTCGGCCGGGTACGAGGAGAAGGCGGGGCCGCGCAGCGGCTCGGGCAGCATGGGGGGCCGTGCTTTCTGGTGCGGGTGGTGCGCCGCGGGCCGCGGGCCGGGCACGTAGGAGGGGATGACGGCGAGCAGTACGCGCGGGGTGTGCCGGGCGAGCTGGTCGAGGAGGCCGTCGTGGGCGTGCAGTGCGGGGGTGTCGGCGGCCGAGTCGACCACGGCGACGACGGTGTCGAAGCCGGCGCCGGCCACGTTGTAGGCGTAGCGGTCGCCGGGGCCGTCGCCGGGGTCGTCGTGGGCGGGGAAGACGAGGCGGCTGCGGATGGCGTAGCCGGGGTCGTCCACGGCGAGTACGGGTGAGCGGGTGGTGGTGGAGAAGTACACGTCGGCGCCGCCGAGTTGCTCCAGCGCCTCGGCGAGCCGCAGCGGCGTGTACATCAGCTCTTCGAAGCCGAGAACGAGGATGCGGGGGCGCGCGGGGGCGGGGGCTTCGGCGGGGGTGCCGTCGGGGGTGTGGAGGGCGGTGGCGAGGGCGGTTGCCATCCGGGGCAGGGCGGCTTCGAGGATGTGCCGGTGGTGCGGGGCGAAGCCGTGCCGTCCGCCGTCGGGCAGACCCTGCGGCCAGGGCAGCCGGACCCGCTCGGCCGGCGCGGTGGTACCGGTGCGGGGCTCGGGCGGTTGCGGGCCGGCGGCCTCGTACTCGGCGACCAGGGCCTGGCCGCGGCTGAGGACGTCCTCGGGGAGGGTGACGGTGCCGCGGGCGCCGGTGATCAGATCGACGCGGGCGCCGATCTCCCGTGCGAAGCCGGTGAGCCGGCCGCGGTCCCCGGCGGAGCGCATATCGACCAGGGCCACGATGACGTACCGCTCGCGGGGGAAGGCGCGGTGCAGGGCGCGGATGGTGTTGAGGACGGTGTTGCCGGTGGAGAACTCGTCGTCGACCAGGACCAACGGGCCGTCCCCGGCGAGGAGTTCGGGGTCCTCGGGGAGCAGCAGATGGGAGGTGGCGTGCGAGTGCGACTCCTCGAATCCGCCCGCGCGTGCCACCTCCGGTACGGGGCGGCGGGTCGAGTGGAGGTAGCGGGCGAGCCCCATACCGTCGGCGACGCAGTGGCCGAGTCCGGTGGCGGTCTCCGCGTAGCCGAGGACGACGGCGCGGGCGGTGTCGTCCTCGCCGAGGAGTTCGCGGACGCGCAGGCCGAGCCGGTGACCGTGGCCGCGGACCACCGAGGGGGTCTGCGGCACATGCTTGCCGAGGACATGGGAGACCAGCAGATGGGCCCGCTTGGGGTTGCGCCGCAGCGCCAGGCCGAGCAGTCCGCGCAGCTCCTCGGTGCGGGCGGCCGCCGCTGCCGGATCCGCGGCCGGCCCGGTCCCGTCCGCGCCGGGTGCGGCGGCCAGTTCGACACCGAGCCGCCGGGCCACCCAACTCCCGGACCACACTGCCTTCTCCACTGTCCTCGTCCTCTGATTCCGCTGTACGTATGCGTCGGTGCCGTGCCTCCGGGACGGCTCGCCCGTCAGGCGTCCAGACATGCGGTGAGCAGTTCCACGAAACCGATGTGCTCCCGGGCCACCCCGAAGACCTTCGCCCGCAGCAGAGTGCGCTCCGCCCAGGCGCGGTGCGGCTTCACCTCGTTCATCTTGTTGGTGTACGCGGACCGCAGCACTCCGCCGCCGTCCCACTCCGGCCGCAGGATGTCCTCGGCGTCGCTGAACTCCTCGTGGCTGACGACGGAGAGCGCGTGCACCGGCGGCACATGCGAGGGGTGGATGCAGGTCTTGCCCAACAGGCCGTTGGCGCGGTCGAGTTCGACCTCGCGGAGCATCCCGTCCAGATCGTGCTCGATCAGCGCGTCACGCAGCTTCTGGGCGCGGCCCAGGAAGGGGCTGCTGCGCAACTGCGGCTTGAACATGCGCTCCGGCTGGCGAAAGTACTCCCACACCGGGCCGGTGACGGTGAAGCCGGTGCCGTCCGCCCGGCCCAGCACATTGACCACATCGCCGATGGCGGAGGCGACGATCTGCACGTCGTAGGCGGTCATCTCGGGCGAACGGCGCAGCCCGTAGACGGAGCAGAAGTCGGTGACGCCCAGGCGCAGGGCGAGCACCCGGTCGCGGAACTTGTCGACGGTACGGGCGATTCCGGCCAGCGTCGCGGCCCGGCTCTCCAGATGCAGCAGCTCCGGGGACTCCAGTACAGGCATGGCGAAGAGACGGTGGCCGCAGCTCGCGGAGGCCTCGGCCAGCGCCTCCAGGAAGGGCACCCCCCGCTCCTCGGTGAACTTGGGCAGTACGAATCCGGACAGGGTCCGGACGGCGGGGCCGAGGCGGGTCACCAGGTCGGGGATCTGCTCGGGGGTGCGTACCCGGATGAAGAGGAGGGGTGCCCCGGGCGGGCCGGAGTCGGCGCCGGGCTCAGCGGGCTCAGCGGCCTCCGTGGTGAGGGCGGTCAACTGCCGGACCAGGTTCTCCTCGGCGGCGGTGACCTCCGCGTCGTCTATCGAGTCCTCCAGGCAGAGCACCATGGAGACCACTCCGCGGCCGGCCTGCTTGCGGACGTCCTCGGCGAGGCGGGGGCGGGTGGCGGGGCTGTAGAGGGTGGCGCCGAGGGCGACGGCGAGGGTGGCGGACGGGGCGTCGGCGGTGAAGGGCGCGGGCTCCCGGTGGAAGAGGCGGTCGCGTACCCCAGGGGCCAAGTGCCCGAAATGCCGCATAAATCCCCCTGTGCCGGTTGGTGTGGAGTGGTTCGGTGTCGAGTGGTTCCTGAGCGGACCGACACAGTCCGCTGAAATGTGGCTGGTAATAGTACGTAGAAACGAATGTCATTGGTTCCCATACCGGATGACATTCGGATGGCAGGCCGGTTCACCGTATGTCCGGACCGCACCGGACGCCGGGCCTGGCCGGGTCCCGCATTGTCCCGCCCCGAGTCGAACAGGCAGGATGGCCGCATGACGCACGCCATGCTGAAGGGGTCGAACATCCCGGTCGAGGCCGCGGTGGTCCGTACCGTACTGCGGTGGACGCCGGGGCCGGGCGTGCCCGACGTCGACGCCTCCGCACTGCTGCTGGGCCCGGACGGCCGGGTCAGGTCCGATGAGGACTTCGTCTTCTACAACCAGCCGCGCCACCCCTCGGGCAAGGTCTGGTGCCTGGGCAAGAAGCCGGGCGCGGACGGCTTCACCGACACCGTGCAGACCGAACTCACCGGTCTCGACCCGCAGGTGACCAAGGTCCTCCTGGTGGCCTCCGCCGACGAGATCCCCTTCGAGCGGGTACCGGCCCTGCGCATCCTGCTGTACGACGCGGCGCACCCCGAGGCCGAGCCGGTGGCCTCCTTCGATGTGCGGCCGGAGACCGGTGGCGAGACGGCGCTGATCTGCGGCGAGTTGTACCGCCGCGGCGAGGGCTGGAAGTTCCGTGCCCTAGGCGAGGGCTACTCCAACGGTCTGGTGGGGCTCGCCACCGACTTCGGCATCTCCGTCGACGAGTCCGCCGAGCCGGACGACCCGCCGGTGAACGCCGCCCCGACGCCCGCCCCGCCCCCGCAACTCCCCGAGCCCTCCGTCCAACCGTCCCCGCAGCAGCCGCCCCCCGGTTACGGCTACCCGCCGGTCCCGGCCCAGGCGACCGTCGCCCAGGCCGGGTACGGGTATCCGGCACCGCTGGACCCCACCCAGGCGGTGCCGCCCGGACCGGGTCCCGCCTACGGCTATCCGCAGTCGGTGGCGACGGGCGAGGCCGAGTTCAACCTGCCTCCGCAGGGACCGCAGTTCGCACGGAAGTGACGGTAGGGGGTCCGATCCCGTCGGTCAGCGGTCGGCCTTCGACTTGTAGCCGCGGCCCCACTGCAACCCCCACCCGTAGAGGCGGTCCAGCTCGGCCTGGAAGCCGTAGACGAACTTGACCTCGCGGCGCACCACCAGATCGCCCTTGTTGTTCTCCAGCAGCACCACGGCACAGGAGCGGGCCTGCGGGGCGCGCTCGTCCAGACCGATCTCGATCCGGGGACCGCTGCTGGGGTAGAGCGTGACGATGGCGTGGGTGCGGTCGAAGGCCGGGGTCTGGTCGTAGATGTAGACGAAGACCAGCAGGCGCTTGATGGACTCGCGGTGGTCGAGGTTGACGTACATCGTCTCGCCGGAGCCGGAGCCGAAGCGGTCGTCGCCGGTGGACTTGACGTACGGCGGTCCGTTGAAGTCGCCGAGGAACTCGCCCAGCGGCTGCACCACGCCCTTGCTGCCGTCGGTGAGTTCGTAGAGGCAGCCGAGGTCCAGGTCGACGTCGACCATGCTCTGGGTGTGCGCCTGGACGACCTCGGGCTTGAACATGCTGAGCGGGTGGCGCAGCGAGTTGCGGCGCTGGGGGCTCGCGATGTCGCTGGTGCGCATCCGCCAGGAGAGGTTGATCCGCAGATTGCCGTTGGCCGCGCCCTGCTTGGTCAGGGACACCGCCTGGTGCCGCTTGGTCAGCTCGATGGAGTTGGTCGCCGCGCTGCCCGAGTCGAACTGGTTCGACCGCCCGCGCCACAGACCGTCCCAGAAGGACATCTCGCCCCCACACTTCTCGAAAATCGCCACCTGGACGGTCCGGGGCCGCGAAGCCCCGGACCGAGGGGACGGGGCCCGAAGCCCCGCCCGTTCCGTGCATCGGGGCGGCCCCGAGGCCCTGAGACCCCTTGGCCGCCCCTGTGGAGCGTTCCCCCGGGACGGGCGTTGTCACCCACCGTCCCCGGGTCGAACGGTCAGACGCCGGACGGGACTTCGGCCTTGTCGTCGGACGGGTCGCCGTTGCCCTCCGCCTCGGCCTCGGCACGGTTGCGGCGTACCGAGGACCAGAACGACCAGGCGATCAGGATCACACCGACGAGACCGGTGATGACCTCGTTGATCTCGTAGCGGATGGTGACGAGCAGGATCACGGCGAGGGCGCCGATCGCGTAGTGCGCGCCGTGCTCCAGGTAGACGTAGTCGTCGAGGGTGCCCTGGCGGACCAGGTACACGGTGAGCGAACGGACGTACATGGCGCCGATGCCGAGGCCCAGGGCCATCAGCACGATGTCGTTGGTGACGGCGAAGGCACCGATGACACCGTCGAAGGAGAACGAGGCGTCCAGCACTTCCAGGTAGAGGAACATGAAGAAGGCGGCCTTGCCTGCCAGCGCCACCGCCGAGACGGGCTTGCCGGAGCTTCTGGCCTCTTCCTCCGCCTCCTGCTCGCGTTCCTCTTCCTCCTCCAGCCGGTCCTCGAAGAACCCGGAGAGGCCGCCGACCACGAGATAGGTGATGAGGCCGGCGATACCGGAGATCAGTACCGTCTGCGCCTTGTCGACGTGGATGCCGCCGTGCTGGTGGGCGTGGGCCGCGAAGGTCATGGCGGAGATCAGCAGCACCACCAGCGCGATGCAGACCGAGAGCATGTCGATCTTGCCGAGCTTCGACAGCGGGCGCTCGATCCAGCGCAGCCACTGGATGTCACGCTCCTCGAAGATGAAGTCGAGGAAGATCATCAGCAGGAACATGCCACCGAACGCGGCGATCGCCGGATGCGCGTCGGTGACCAACTGCTGGTAGCGGTCCTTGTCGGTGAGGGCCAGATTGACCGCGTCGACAGGGTTGAGCTTGGCGGTGATGGCGACGATCACGACGGGGAAGACCAGGCGCATACCGAACACGGCGATCAGCACGCCGACCGTGAGGAAGATCTTCTGCCAGAAGGCATTCATCTTCTTCAGGATTCCGGCGTTGACCACCGCATTGTCGAAGGACAGCGAGATCTCAAGGACGGCCAGGATCGCCACGAGGCCGAACGCCGTCCACCCCCCGTAGAACGCCGCTGCGACCAGGCCGAGCGCCGTGATGGCGAACGACCAGCCGAAGGTTTTCAGAAGCACTGGGTACCCAATCGTGTGAGCGGGGCCGGATCCCCCCGGACCGAGTCCGAAGGGAGGTCCTCCCCCGTGCCATTCCCGGCTCTACGAAACATTGACCCCGAAGTCTAGAGCGATGCCGCGCAGTCCGGATGCGTACCCCTGTCCGACTGCACGGAACTTCCACTCGCCGCCGTACCGGTACACCTCGCCGAAGATCATCGCCGTTTCGGTGGAGGCGTCCTCGGAGAGGTCGTAGCGGGCGAGCTCCTGGCCGTCGGCCTGGTTCAGCACACGGATATAGGCGTTGCTGACCTGGCCGAAGGTCTGACCCCGATTGTCCGCATCGTGGATGGAGACGGGGAACGCGATCTTGTCGCAGCCGGCCGGCACCTTGGCCAGGTCGATCAGGATCGTCTCGTCGTCACCCTCGCCCTCGCCCGTCAGGTTGTCACCGGTGTGCTCGACCGAGCCGTCGGGGCTCTTGAGGTTGTTGTAGAAGACGAACCACTCGTCGCCGAGGACCCTGCCCGCGTTGCACAGCAGGGCGCTGGCGTCCAGGTCGAAGTCGGCTCCGGTGGTGGAACGCGCGTCCCAGCCGAGCCCGATCATCACCTGGGTGAGGTTCGGTGCGGCCTTGGAGAGGGAGACATTGCCTCCCTTGGCGAGCGTGACGCCCATGATCGTGGTCCTCCCCGAGATATGGAGCGTGAGTTGACTAGCACGACCGGCGCCGCACAGGAGTGCGGCGCCGGAAGTCGAGCGGCGTCAGGTCAGACGTTGACGCCGAAGTCCTGCGCGATGCCGCGCAGGCCGGAGGCGTAACCCTGCCCGATGGCGCGGAACTTCCACTCCGCGCCGTTGCGGTACAGCTCGCCGAAGACCATCGCGGTCTCCGTGGAGGCGTCCTCGGAGAGGTCGTACCGCGCGATCTCCTGCTCGTTGGCCTGGTTCACCACGCGGATGTAGGCGTTGCGGACCTGGCCGAAGGACTGCTGGCGGTTCTCCGCGTCGTAGATGGAGACCGGGAAGACGATCTTGTCCACGTCCGCGGGGACACCGGCGAGGTTGACCTTGATGACCTCGTCGTCGCCCTCGCCCTCACCGGTGATGTTGTCACCGGTGTGCTCGACCGAGCCGTCCGGGCTCTTGAGGTTGTTGAAGAACACGAAGTTCTGGTCGTTGCCGACCTTGCCCTCCGTGTTGGTCAGGATCGCGCTGGCGTCCAGGTCGAAATCGGTACCGGTGGTGGTACGCGCATCCCAACCGAGGCCGACCATGATGGCGGCCAGGCCGGGCGCCTCCTTGGTCAGCGAAACATTGCCGCCCTTGCTGAGGCTGACTCCCACGAGTCCTCCATTGGTTTCGGGGGCGGGGAGCCCCGTCGTGCAACTGGCATCGGATCAACGACTGGATCCTAGTGAGGGGTTCCCGGCGTGCGCAGGGCTTGGTGCAGAAGCGTCACAGAGTGTCGATCGCCTTGATGTACTCGTTGAGGTCGCGGGCGTCCGGCAGGCCGTTGACGACGGTCCAGCGGACCACGCCCTCCTTGTCGATGACGAAGGTGCCGCGGACCGCGCAGCCCTTCTCCTCGTCGAAGACGCCATAGGCGCGGGAGGTCTCGCCGTGCGGCCAGAAGTCGGAGAGCAGCGGGTACTCCAGGCCCTCCTGCTCGGCGAAGACGCGCAGCGAGAACGCGGAGTCGTTGGAGACGGCGAGGAGCTGGACGTCGTCGTTGACGAACTTGGGCAGCTCGTCGCGGAGCGCGCACAGCTCGCCGGTGCACACGCCGGTGAACGCGAACGGGTAGAACAGCAGCACCACATGCTTCTCGCCACGGAGGTCCGAGAGCCGCACGGTCTCCCCGTGCTGGTTCTTGAGTTCAAAGTCCGGGGCCTTGGTGCCGACCTCGATCGCCATGGTGACGTCTTCCTTCCTGCGGGACCGTTCAGGTGACGTCCAGCCTACGCAGTGATCCACCCGCCGCACGCCACCGGCCCGGTACCCCCGCGCCGCCCCCGCTCCCGGCCGCCCATGCGGGACCCCCGCCCGATCGGGTCGGGCGGGGGTCTCACGTCGTACTGCGATACGAGGCTCAGCGCTTCTTGGCCGCCGCCTTCGGGGTGGCCAGGCGGCTGCCCGACCAGTCCTTGCCCGCGCTCATGCTCTTCGTCTGGGTCAGACCCGCGGTCTGCGCGGCCTCGTTGATGTCGCTCGGCTCGACATAGCCGTCACGGCCGGTCTTCGGCGTCAGCAGCCAGACCGGGGAGCCCTCGTCGATCAGCGTGATGGCGTCGACCAGCGCGTCCGTCAGGTCGCCGTCGTCCTCCCGGAACCACAGCATCACGGCATCGGCGACGTCGTCGTAGTCCTCGTCGACGAGCTCGCTGCCGATGATCTTCTCGATGGCCTCGCGGAGCTCCTGGTCGACATCGTCGTCGTAGCCGATCTCCTGGACCACCTGCTCGGGCTGGAACCCCAGCTTCACTGCAGGGTTCGTCTCCGCGTGGTCCGCGGTCGCGCTCACGGGTTGCCTCCTGATCAAGTTCGGTTGTCGTCTTCAGCCACGCGCGTACGCGAAGCGTTGGCCGTAGTCCACACGGGCGGGACCGATCGCGCAAGTACCCGGCGGCGGAGACCGCCTAAACGGTGACGTTCCGGGGCGGCTCGCCGCAACTCCAGCCACCGTCCACGGTAGCGGCTGACGGACGGCACTTCGATATGCGCCGGTTCGTGAGGCTTCTCGGGACGGGCCGGAAAGCGGTGGGTGTGCGGTACCCCTGGGACCGGCGCGGACCCGGGCGTATCGTTGCGGTTTGACCGGGCTCGCCCGTGACGGCCGGAGCAGCAGGCCGTCTCGTCAGCGAAGATGACGTTCCCTTTGCCCGGGGTACACCATGGGGAACACCGGCGCCGGCACCGCGGGCGCCACCGCACGCTCCGAAGACCGACAGTGGCCGAAGCAAGCCCCCGGACAGTGAAGGAACAGCGTGGCTTCCGGATCAGATCGCACCCCGATCATCATTGGCGGCCTGCCCAGCCAGGTCCCGGACTTCGATCCCGAGGAGACCCGGGAATGGCTCGACTCCCTTGACGCCGCCATCGACGAGCGCGGCCGTGAGCGGGCGCGCTACCTGATGCTCCGCCTCATCGAGCGCGCCCGTGAGAAGCGGGTGTCCGTGCCCGAGATGCGCAGCTCGGACTATGTCAACACGATCGCCACCAAGGACGAGCCCTTCTTCCCCGGCAACGAGGACGTCGAGCGCCGCATCCTGAACGCCACCCGCTGGAACGCGGCGGTGATGGTCTCCCGCGCCCAGCGGCCCGGCATCGGTGTCGGCGGCCATATCGCCACCTTCGCCTCCTCCGCCTCGCTCTACGACGTGGGCTTCAACCACTTCTTCCGCGGCAAGGACGACGGCCGCGGCGGCGACCAGGTCTTCTTCCAGGGGCACGCCTCCCCCGGTATCTACGCCCGCGCCTATCTGCTGGACCGGCTCAGCGAGGAGCAGCTCGACGGCTTCCGGCAGGAGAAGTCGCGCGCCCCGTACGGCCTGTCCAGCTATCCGCATCCGCGGTCGATGCCGGACTTCTGGGAGTTCCCCACGGTGTCGATGGGCCTGGGCCCGCTCGGCGCGATCTTCCAGGCCCGGATGAACCGCTATATGCAGGCGCGGGAGATCGCGGACACCTCGGGCTCCCATGTGTGGGCCTTCCTCGGTGACGGCGAGATGGACGAGCCGGAGTCCCTCGGCCAGCTCTCCATCGCCGCCCGCGAGGGGCTGGACAATCTGACCTTCGTGGTCAACTGCAACCTCCAGCGGCTGGACGGCCCGGTCCGTGGCAACGGCAAGATCATCCAGGAGCTGGAGTCGCAGTTCCGCGGCGCCGGCTGGAACGTGATCAAGCTGGTGTGGGACCGCTCCTGGGACCCGCTGCTGGCCCAGGACCGCGACGGGGTGCTGGTCAACAAGCTGAACACGACGCCCGACGGGCAGTTCCAGACGTACGCCACGGAGACCGGGGCGTACATCAGGGAGCACTTCTTCGGGGACGATCAGCGGCTGCGGGCCATGGTCGAGAACATGACCGACCAGCAGATCCTGCACCTGGGGCGCGGTGGCCACGACCACCGGAAGATCTACGCCGCGTTCACCGCCGCCAAGGAGCACAAGGGGCAGCCGACGGTGATCCTGGCGCAGACCGTGAAGGGCTGGACCCTCGGGCCGAACTTCGAGGGCCGCAACGCCACGCACCAGATGAAGAAGCTGACCGTGTCCGATCTGAAGGGCTTCCGGGACCGGCTCCATCTGCCCATCAGCGACCGGCAGTTGGAGGACGGGCTGCCGCCGTACTTCCATCCGGGGCGGGACTCCGAGGAGATCCAGTACATGCACGACCGCCGCAAGGAGTGCGGCGGCTATGTGCCGACCCGGGTGGTGCGCTCGCGGCCGCTGGAGCTGCCGGGGCCCAAGACCTACGCCAGCGTCAAGAAGGGCTCCGGGCACCAGTCCATCGCCACCACGATGGCCTTCGTACGGCTGCTGAAGGACCTGATGCGGGACAAGGAGCTGGGCCGCCGCTTCGTGCTGATCGCGCCCGACGAGTACCGCACCTTCGGTATGGACTCCTTCTTTCCGAGCGCCAAGATCTACAACCCGCTGGGGCAGCAGTACGAGTCGGTCGACCGGGATCTGCTGCTCGCGTACAAGGAGTCCCCGACGGGGCAGATGCTGCACGACGGGATCTCCGAGGCGGGCTGCACCGCCTCGCTGGTCGCGGCGGGCTCGGCCTACGCCACCCACGGCGAGCCGCTGATCCCGGTGTACGTCTTCTACTCGATGTTCGGTTTCCAGCGGACCGGCGATCAGTTCTGGCAGATGGCCGACCAGTTGGCGCGGGGCTTCGTCCTGGGGGCGACCGCCGGGCGCACCACCCTGACCGGTGAGGGCCTCCAGCACGCCGACGGGCACTCCCAACTGCTGGCCTCCACCAACCCGGCCTGCGTCGCCTACGACCCGGCGTACGGCTATGAGATCGCGCACATCGTGCAGAGCGGTCTTGAGCGGATGTACGGCTCCTCGCCGGAGCATCCGCACGGGGAGGACGTCTTCTTCTACCTCACGGTCTACAACGAGCCGATCCAGCACCCCGCGGAGCCGGAGAACGTGGACGCCGAGGGCATCGTGAAGGGTCTCCACCGGCTCAGCGAGGGGCAGCAGGGCACCCTGCCCGCCCAGATCCTCGCCTCGGGTGTAGCCGTGCCCTGGGCACTCGAAGCGCAGCGCATCCTCGCCGAGGACTGGAACGTACGCGCCGATGTCTGGTCCGCGACCTCCTGGAACGAGCTGCGCCGGGAGGCGGTGGAGGCGGAGCGGCACAATCTGCTGCACCCCGAGGAGGAGCAGCAAGTGCCGTACGTGACGCGGAAGTTGGCGGATGCGCAGGGGCCGGTGGTGGCCGTCTCGGACTGGATGCGCTCGGTGCCGGACCAGATCGCCCGCTGGGTGCCGGGGACCTGGCAGTCGCTGGGCGCGGACGGATTCGGTTTCGCGGACACCCGGGGTGCCGCCCGGCGCTTCTTCCATATCGATGCGGAGTCGGTGGTGGTGGGGGTGCTGACGGAGCTGGCGCGTGAGGGTGCGCTGGACCGGTCGGTGCTCAAGCAGGCGGTGGACCGCTACCGGCTGCTGGATGTGACGGCCGCCGATCCGGGGCCGGCGGGCGGCGACGCCTGACGGATCCGCGGAAGGGCCCGCGGTGCGGGGCGGACGGGCACGGCCTGTCCGCCCCGCACCGCGTCCGGCCGCCCCGACCGCCTTCCGCCGGGCGGTGTTCACCGCTCCCAGATCTTGACGGCGCGGATGGCGTAGGCCGACCGCGGCAGCCAAGTACCGTCGCCCGGATAGGTGTTGAACTCCGCGGTCTCGGCGCACTCCGCGGACTGGTAGGTGGTCACGGGGCGGCCGGTGCGGTTGGCCAGAGCCTGGGCGCTGTGGCCGGCGGGCAGCCGTACACAGCTCTCGATGTCGGTGCCGGTCAGCTCGTAGGTGCGGTGGGCGCCGCGGTACTCGGCTCGTTCCCAGAGGCAGAGCTGCCCGGCGGCGCACTTCCCCTCGGCGGCTGCGGGCGCCGTGGCGTGGGCGGCGGTGGGTGCCGGTGCGGCGCCGAGCACCAGGGCGGCGACGGCCGGCGTCAGGAGGGCGGTGAGGGTGCGGCGGGTGGTGGTGTGCATGTGCTTCCCCGTGCTCGTTCTGGGTCGATGAGTCGATGAGTCGCGCTCATCGCACCGGTCGTTGTCGCGTCGTCGTTGTCACGTCGATCACGCCGGGCGTTGAGCGCACACCAGAACTGTTACTCAGCGTGGCATCTCTAGGGAAGAGGTCACGCTGCGTATCACCCGAAGTGGCGAAAAGCCCCACCGCGTGATGACGGTGGGGCTTGACGATCTGCTCCGCGGAGCGGCGGAGGCCGGTTGCTCAGATGTGCCCTGCACCCGCTCCGGCCTCGGCGTTCGCGCCGCGCTTGGTGAGGGTGGCGACCAGGGCGGCGATCACCGCGACCACTCCGGCGACGGTGAAGGCCAGGCCCATGCCGGAGATGAAGGTGTCGTGCACCACCGAGGTGACCTTGGCGAGGACCTGCGAGGTCATCCCCGGCGCCTGGGCGACCTGCGGGGGCACGGCGCCGATGGCCGCGGCCTTGTCCAGGCCGGGCGGCGGGGCCTGCGGCAGACCGGCCTGCGTCCAGTTGGCCGCGAGCTCGGAGCTGACCTTGCTGGACATCACGGCGCCCAGTACGGCGGTGCCGAGGCTGCCGCCGACCTGCATCGCGGCCTGCTGGAGGCCGCCCGCGACACCGGACAGCTCCAGCGGGGCGTTGCCCACGATGACCTCGGTGGCGCCCACCATGACCGGTGCGAGGCCGAGGCCGAGCAGCGCGAACCAGACGGACATCGTCCCGGTGCCGGTACCGATCGACATGGTGGTCATGCCGAACATGGCGACCGCGGTGAGCACCATGCCGCCGACCAGTGGCACCCTCGGCCCGAACTTGGTGATCAGCGCGCCGGCCAGCGGCGAGGAGACGATCATCATCGCGGTGAGCGGCAGCAGGTGGAGACCGCTGTCGACGGGGCTCATGCCGTGCACGTTCTGCAGGTAGAAGGTGACGAAGAACAGGCCGCCCATGAAGGCGAAGGCCATCAGCACCATCAGGACGGTGCCCGCGGCGAGCGGCACCGAGCGGAACATGGTGAGCGGGATCAGCGGCTCGCGGACCCGGGTCTCCCAGAGCGCGAAGACCGCGAAGAGCACCAGCGAGGCGACCAGGAAGCCCCAGGTCCTGCCGCTGCTCCAGCCCCAGCTGTCACCGGCCTTGATGAGCGCCCAGATCAGGGAGAACATCGCGGCGGAGAGCAGCGCGATACCCAGCAGGTCGAAGGAGCGCGGGGCGTTGGCCGCGCGGTGGTCCTTGAGGATCACCAGGCCGAGCAGCAGCGCGACGACGCCGACCGGCACATTGATGAAGAAGACCGACTGCCAGCTCACGTGCTCCACGAGCACACCGCCGAGGATCGGGCCGCCCGCGGTGGAGGCGCCGATGACCATGCCCCAGATACCGATCGCCATGTTGAGCTTCTCGGCGGGGAAGGTGGCGCGCAGCAGGCCGAGCGCGGCGGGCATCAGCAGCGCGCCGAACAGCCCCTGGAGCACCCGGAACGCGATCACCAGGCCGACGCTGCCGGAGATTCCGATGGCGCCGGAGGCGGCGGCGAAGCCGATCACGCCGATGAGGAAGGTCTGCCGGTGGCCGAAGCGGTCACCCAGCTTGCCCGCGGTGATGAGCGCGACGGCCAGCGCGAGGAGATAGCCGTTGGTGATCCACTGGACCTGGGCGAGCGAGGCGCCGAGGTCCTTCTGGATGGCGGGGTTGGCGATGGCGACGATGGTGCCGTCGAGGGCGACCATCATCACGCCGATCGCCACCGAGAAGAGCGTCAGCCAGGGGTGGCCGCGCAGCCCGCCGGCCGGGGGCCCTGCGGCCGGGACCGACTCTGCCGGTCCAGTCGTATCGACGGTCGTCTGACTAGTCATACGCTGGAGGCTAATGTCAGACGCTGACAGTTGACAAACCAATTCACAAGACGGCAACTGTCATATCGCTCACAGCAAGGGTGAGCTGCGGAAAGAGTCGAAATGAGGAACACGGCGTGACGTCAGTGCGGCCAGGACTTCGGGAACGCAAGAAGCGGCGCACCCGCGAGACCCTGCTGCGGTCAGCACTGGAACTCTTCATATCCCAGGGGTACGAGGAGACCACGGTCGACGAGATCGCGGCGGCGGCCGACGTCTCCCAGCGCACCTTCTTCCGGTACTTCGCCAACAAGGAGGAGGCCGCCTTCGCCGTCCAGGACCTGGTGGAGTCGCACTTCGTCTCCGCGCTGCGGGAGCGGCCGCCCGGCGAGGCCCCGCTGGACGCCATGCGGCGGGCCGTACTGGACTCCTGGGACACCATCGGTGAGGCGATCGCCGCCACCGTGCCCGTCGAACTGCACATGCAGACCTACCAGTTGATCGAGTCCACGCCCGCTTTGCTGGCCGAACACCTGCGCCGTTCAACGGAGTTGGAGGAAGAGGTGGCGCGGGTGATCGCGGACCGGGCGGGGCTGGACATGGACACGGACCCCCGGCCGCGGGTGGCGGTGGCCGCGTTCTGCGGTGTGATGCGGATGACAGGGCGGCTGTGGAGCGCCGGCGGGGACACCTCGGTGGAGACGATCCGGGACATGACCGCGCTCTACCTGGATCAGGTGGGGCCGGCGCTGACGGCGGACTGGCGTACCGCGGGGCGCACTTGAGTGCAGCGCACGCCGTAGCAGCCGTCGTGACAAACATCACGCCGTGATGCTCACCCGCCGTGATTCCCCGGGAGCGCTTGGCGGCGATTTGACCCAATCAGGCTGCTGGAAAGGTGATCCGTCTCACCCCTGGCACGAGCGGCACTCCAGGTCTCCTAGGGTGTCCCGCAGTGACTTCCTTCGACTCCTCCCCCCAACTCAACGTCTGGCGCGCGCTGCTCGCGCTGGCCGTCGTTTTCGTCATGCTCGCCACCACCGGCTGGACCGCGGTCCACCAGCACCGCAGAGCCGCCTCACCCGTCGAGGCCTCCCGCGCCGAGTGGAGCCGCGGGCACCTGGGCGGCCGCCTGCTGCCCAGCCCCGACACCTCCCCCGACCGGCTGGCCCGCTTCTTCGCCGGACTCACCGCCCGGCAGCGCACCGTCCTCGCGCTCCGATATCCGCTCGCCGTCGGCAATATGAACGGCGCACCGGTGAGCCTGCGTTACCGCGCCAACCACCGCGCCCTGGCCGACGCCCGCGCCGAAGAGCTGCGGCGAATGCACGACAACCGGCTCTCCGCGGCCGGGCACCGGGACGCCGGGCAGCGGATGCACCGCCTGGATTCGCTGATGGAGCCGGGCCGCCAGGTGCTGGCCTTCGACCCGATGGGCGCGGGGCGGGTCGCCGAGGTCCTCGGCGACCTGGGCTCCGCGCGCCGGGTCTCCGTGGTGGTGCCCGGCGTCGACACCGATCTGATGACCTTCCAGCGCACCCAGCGCAGATACGCGGCGCCCCTCGGTATGGCGGCGGCGCTGCTGCAGGCGGAGCGCCGGGCCTCGCCGAAGACCCGTACCGCGGTCATCGCCTGGGCCGACTACACGGCGCCCAGTGGGCTGGGGATGGACGCGGCGACGGCGACCCGGGCCGAGGACGGCGCGGTCCGGCTCAACTCGCTGCTGCGGGCGCTGCCCGGCCGCTCCGACGTCGCTCTCTACTGCCACAGCTACGGCTCGGTGCTGTGCGGGGTCGCGGCCCGGAGGCTGCCGGCGCGGGTCAGCGACATAGCGGTCTCCGGAAGCCCCGGAATGCGCGCCTCCACCGCGGCCCGGCTGGGCACCGGCGCCCGGGTCTGGGCGATGCGCGACGCCGACGACTGGATCCGCGACGTACCGAATCTTGAGGTCGGTGTGCTCGGGCACGGGGCGGACCCGGTGTCGCCCGCGTTCGGTGCGCGGCTGCTCTCGGCTCGGGGAGCACGGGGGCACGCCGGCTACTTCGTGCCGGGCACCGAGTCCCTGGACAACTTCGCCGCCATCGGGGTTGGCTCGTTCGGGTCGGTGCGCTGCGCGGACGGGATCGACGGCTGCCACCGCGCTCTGACCGCAAGCGTTCCGGCCTGACGCGCGTAGCGGGTGGAGAAAAGCGCGGCAAGTTCGGGCGCGCGCAGGAGGGGACGGCGGGGAGGGGTGCCGCATACGATGAGCCGCATGGGTGACGTACTGGCCGGATTCAATGCCGTCTGGGAGCTCGACTCCGATTCCGTGCTCATCCGCTTCGAACGGGGCATCCGCACACCGCGGCTCTTCCAGGCACTCGGTGAACGCCGCATTCCACATGCGGCGCTGGCAGAGGTGACACTCACCCCGGGCAAGCGGGGCACCGTCGTGCTGCGCGCGGTCCCGAGACCGGGCGCCGATCCGCTGATGGACGCCGCCGCCGGCCAGTTGAAGGCGTCGGGCGACCCGTACCGGCTGGTGCTGCCCGGGGAGCGCGAGGAGCAGGCCGCGTACTGGGCCGGGGAGTTGCGGACCCGGGTGCACGGCAAGGACGAGCCGGCCGAGCACTATCTGGTGCCGGCCCCGGACGCGCCGCTGCAGTTCAAGGCGTACGACGCCAAGGCGTCCTTCGACGGCAAGACGGTGTCGTTCCGCTGGTTCTGGACCGGGGCCTCCTCCGCCAAGTGGAAGGCGGGCGACCAGAGTTTCCTCCTCTCCGACCTGGCCGGGGTCGAGTGGCGCTCCCCCGAGCTCAGCGAGGGGCATCTGCGGCTGCTGCGCCGGACCGGGCCCGAGGAGGCCCAGGTCGACCAGGACCCGGCCTCGGTGGTCTTCGGCCTCGGCTACGGGCCGGTGCACGAGTCGCTGCCGTTCGCCGCCTCGGTGCTGTCCGCGCTCAGGTCCTCGACCGGGCCGGCCGCCGACTCCGTACCGGTGGCGGTCGGCGCGGTGTCCGCCCGGCGGGATCCGGCGGACATCGCGGACCGCATCCGCCACCTCGGCGAGCTGCACCAGGCCGGACTCGTCACCGACGAGGAGTTCAGCACCAAGAAGGCGCAACTGCTCGCCGAGCTCTGAACTCCCGCCCGGCCGCCGCCCGCAGAGCCCTACTCCCGTCCCGCCGAGGTGAAGGACATATCGGCGTAGCGGTTGCCCGCGACCTGTGCCGCGAGGGGTTCCAGTAGTGCCAGCTCGTCCTCGGTGAGCTCGATCCGGGTGGCCGCGGTGTTCTCGTCCAGGCGGGAGGGCTTGCGGGTGCCCGGGATCGGCACCACGGTCAGCCCGTGCACCCGGGACCGCTGCTGCACCCAGGCCAGCGCGATCTGCCCGAGGCTCGCGCCGTGTGCGTCGGCCACGGTGCGCACGGTGTCCAGCAGGGCCGCGTTGGCGGTGGCGTTGGCGGCGCTGAAGCGGGGCTGGTGACGGCGGTAGTCGCTCGCGTCCAGCGTCCGGTCCGGGTCGGCGAGGGCACCTGTGAGGAAGCCCCGGCCGAGCGGCGCGTACGGCACCAGGGCCGCCCCGAGTCCGGCGGCGGCGGGCACCACCGAGGCCTCGATGTCCCGGCTGAAGAGGGACCACTCGGACTGGACGGCGGCGATCGGATGCACCGCGTGCGCGGCCCGCAGCTCCTCCGCGGTGACCTCGCTCAGGCCCAACTGCCGGACCTTGCCCGCCTGTACCAGCTCCGCCATCGCCCCCACGGTCTCCTCGATCGGCACCCGCACATCGCGCCGGTGCAGGTAGTACAGATCGACCGAGTCCACCCCTAGGCGCCGCAGGCTGGCGTCGATGGAGGCGCGGACGTAGGAGGGCTCGTTGCGGATGATCCGGCGGGCGGGGTCCGCAGGGTCCAGGGACAGGGCGAACTTCGTTGCCAGCACGAGCTGTTCGCGGTGGGCGCGGACGAAGGGCGAGAGGAAGCGCTCGTTCTCGCCGTCCCCGTAGACGTCGGCGGTGTCGAAGAGGGTGACGCCGAGTTCCAGGGCGCGTTCCAGGGTGGCGCGCGCCTGGTCGGTGTCGGTGGGGCCGTAGCCCCAGCTCATTCCCATGCAGCCGAGTCCCTGGACGCCGACCTCGGGTCCCGCGGTGCCGAGCTGGGCTGTGGTGATCGTGCTCATCCGGTCCGCGGCCTTTCCGGCGCCTGCTCGGCACCGCCATAGATGTCGATCTTGTAGTCGAGTACGGCGAGGGTGTCCTGGAGCTCCGCGATCCGGGACCGCACATCCCGGCGGGTCTGCTCCAGCAGCTCGCGCCGCTCCGGGAAGGTGTGCGCGCCGGCCCGCACCAGCTCCGCGTAGCGCACCATGCCCGCCACCGGCATCCCGGTCTGCCGGAGCTTGCCGACCAGGCTCAGCCAGTCCAGGTCGCCGTTGCTGTAGCGGCGCTGGCCGGTGTGGGAGCGGTCGACATGCGGCATCAGACCGATCCGCTCGTACCAGCGCAGAGTGTGGGCGGACAGGCCGGTACGGGCGACGACCTCGCTGATCGTGTACTGGTCCCGGCCGTCGGGACGCGGGGGCGGACCGGGCTCTGCCGTACAGCAGGCGGGCGGTTCGGGGGGCGTGGGTGTGGGCGTGGCCGTGGTCTCCATCACCGTCATGGCCACCACGCTAGGACCTTCGAGTGCGCTCCAGGCAAGAACGTCCGGTGGCGCGGCCCCTGCCGGGAGCGGTACCGGGGGCCGGTCCTGGGCCGGACGGCGGCCGGTTAGGCTCGCGGCCATGCAGAGCCTGGCACAGATCGAGACATGGCCGGTCCCGGCCGCCGCAGCCGCCGTCGTCCGCGCGGACGGCACCCTGGCCGGCGCGCACGGCCCCACCGGCCGCCGCTTCCCACTCGCCTCGGTCACCAAGCCGCTCGCGGCCTACGCGGCGCTGGTGGCCTACGAGGAAGGAGCGGTGGAACTGGACGAGCCGGCCGGGCCCGCGGGCGCCACCGTGCGGCATCTGCTGGCGCACACCAGCGGCCTCGCCTTCGACGAGGACCGGGTGGCGGCGGAGCCGGGGGCCCGGCGGATCTACTCCAACACCGGCTTCGAGGCGCTGGGCCGGCACATCGAGGCGGCCACCGGCATCCCGTTCCCGGAGTATCTGCGGCAGGCGGTCTTCGAGCCGCTCGGGATGGCGGACAGCTCGCTGACGGGCGCCTGCTCCCCGGCCGCGGGCGCCGAGTCCACCGTGGACGACCTGGTGCGCTTCGCCGCCGAACTCCAGGCACCCCGGCTGCTCGACCCGCGTACGGTGGCCGAGGCGATGACGGTGCAGTACCCCGGGACCCGCGGCATCCTGCCCGGCTACGGGAGCCAGAACCCGAACGACTGGGGCCTGGGCTTCGAGATCCGCGACGGCAAGTCCCCGCACTGGACCGGGAGTTCGTCCTCACCGCGTACCTTCGGCCACTTCGGCCAGTCCGGCACCTTCCTCTGGGTCGACCCCGACGCCGGCGCCGCCTGCATCGCCCTCACCGACCGGGACTTCGGCCCCTGGGCCATCGAAACCTGGCCCGCCTTCACCGACGCGGTACTCGCCGAACTACGCGGCCGAGCCCCGGCCTAGGGTGCCCCTTCCATCTCCCACACCAGGAACTCAGCCCGCTCCCCCGCCGCCGCCTCCAGTCCCTCCTCCGCGGTGATCCGCGCCGCGTCCCCCGGCCCCAGCACCACCGGCGGCCCCCCGCCGCCCCGCCGCGACAGCACCAACTCACCGGCCACGACATGCACATAGACATGAGGGGCATCGGGTACGGCCGTACGCTCCCCGGCGGCGAGGCGGCGGACGTGCAGCAGGGCGCCGGCCTCCGGCAGTGCACAGGGGGTGGCGTCCGGGAGGCCGCGCACCACCCGGTAGGAGGGCTCGCCGCCGGGCCGCAGGGGGGCCAGCCACATCTGGACGAAGACCAAAGGCCCGGCACCGTCGTTGCGTTCCACATGCCGGACGCCGCCGCCCGAGCTGAGGTGCTGCACATCGCCGGGGCGTACCACGGTGGCGTGGCCGGTCGAGTCGCGGTGGGTCAGCTCGCCCGCCACGACCCAGGTGACGATCTCGGTATGGCTGTGCGGGTGCTCGCCGAAGCCCGCGCCCGGCGCCAAGCGCTCCTCGTTGCAAGCCAGGAGTGCGCCGAAGCGCAGATTGCCGGGATCGTAGTGGGGTCCGAAGGAGAAGGCGTGCCGGGACTCGATCCCGGCCTCCGCGTCCCCGCCCCGGTACCGCTCCTCGGAACGCCGTACATCCATCACGGCCACCACGTTAGCCCCGGCAGCTCATCCGACCGTCCCGATAAGGCAGGCTTGTCCACGTGCCCGAACCCGAAACCAGCAACACCGAGCCCGGCGCAGCCGCCGCGCATACGCACTCCGCGACGCTGAAGCGGCTGGAGAAGTCGTCCGGCAGTCTCGCCGCGCAGGCCATCGCGCGGATGGACGAGACACTGCCCTGGTACCGGGCGATGCCCCCGGAGAACCGGTCCTGGATCGGTCTGGTGGCGCAGGCCGGTATCGCCGCGTTCACCGAGTGGTTCCGGCACCCGGACGCACCGCAGGCGATCTCCACCGACGTCTTCGGCACCGCACCGCGGGAGTTGACCCGGGCGATCACGCTGCGGCAGACCGTGGAGATGGTGCGCACCACGATCGAGGTGATGGAGTCCGCCATCGACGAGGTGGCGGCGCCCGGCGACGAGTCGGTGCTGCGGGAGGCGCTGCTGGTCTACGCCCGCGAGATCGCCTTCGCCACCGCGCAGGTCTACGCGCAGGCCGCGGAGGCGCGCGGCGCGTGGGACGCCCGGCTGGAGTCGCTGGTGGTGAACGCGGTGCTGTCCGGCGAGGCCGACGAGGGCGCCGTGTCCCGTGCCGCGGCCCTCGGCTGGAACTCGCCGGAGCATGTGTGCGTGGTGCTGGGCACGGCGCCGGACGGGGACAGCGAGCTGACCGTGGAGGCGATCCGGCGGGCCGCCCGGCACGCCAAACTCCAGGTGCTGACAGGGGTGTTGGGGGATCGCCTGGTGGTGATCGCGGGCGGCAGCGACAGCCCGCTCCAGGTGGCCAGGTCACTGATCGGGCCGTATGCGCCGGGCCCGGTGGTGGCCGGTCCGATCGTGCCGGACCTGCTGGCGGCGACCCGCTCCGCGCAGGCCGCGGCGGCCGGGCTCAAGGCGTGCTCGGCGTGGCAGGACGCACCGCGGCCGGTGCTCGCCGACGATCTGCTGCCGGAGCGGGCGATCGCCGCAGACCCTTCGGCGCGGGCGCAGTTGGTGGAGGAGATCTACAGACCGCTGGAGGAGGCGGGCTCGGCCCTGCTGGAGACCCTCTCGGTCTACCTGGAGCAGGCGAGCAGCCTGGAGGGCGCGGCCCGGATGCTCTTCGTCCACCCGAACACCGTCCGCTACCGGCTACGACGTGTGACTGACGTCACCGGCTGGTCGCCGTCGGATGTGCGTTCCGCCTTCACACTGCGGATCGCCCTCATCCTGGGGCGGCTTGCGGATGCGGACACTCCGTTTTAGCCGTTTGTCGGAGACCTACAATTCCCTTTGTGGTTCTTCGTCCCTGTCCCCACCGGCGTCACCCGCCGTAGACAAGAGAGAGTGTGAGAGTGCTCGTACTCGTCGCTCCCGGCCAAGGCGCCCAGACGCCCGGCTTCCTGACTCCCTGGCTCGAACTGCCCGGTGCCGCCGACGTGCTCGCGGACTGGTCGGACGCCATCGGACTCGACCTCGCCCACTACGGCACCAAGGGCGACGCGGACGAGATCCGCGACACCGCCGTGGCGCAGCCGCTGCTGGTCGCCGCCGGCCTGCTGTCCGCCCGCGCGCTGGGCGAGACGGCCCCCGATGTCGTCGCCGGGCACAGCGTGGGCGAGTTCACCGCCGCCGCGGTCGCCGGAGTGCTGGACGAGACCTCGGCACTGCGACTGGTACGACGCCGCGGGCTGGCCATGGCCGAGGCCGCCGCGGTCACCGAGACGGGCATGGCGGCACTCCTCGGCGGTGAACCGGAGAAGGTACTGCCGCGGCTGGAGGAGCTGGGCCTGACCGCCGCCAATGTGAACGGCGCCGGCCAATTGGTGGCCGCGGGCACCGCCGGGCAACTGGCCGCGCTGGCGGCCGACAAGCCGGAGGGGGTGCGCCGGGTGGTCCCGCTCAAGGTGGCCGGCGCCTTCCACACCCCGCACATGGCGCCCGCGGTGGAGCAGCTCGCGGCCGCCGCGGCCGAGACCACCCCGGCCGACCCGAGCACTGTGTACGTCTCCAACAAGGACGGGCGCAGCGTGGCGTCCGGAGCCGAGGTCGTACAGCGTCTGGTGGGGCAGGTGGCCAGCCCGGTCCGGTGGGACCTGTGCCTGGAGACCTTCCAGGGGCTGGGGGTGACCGCGCTGGTGGAGCTGTGCCCCGGCGGCACCCTGACCGGGATCGCCAAGCGGGCGCTGCCCGGCGTGCGGACCTTGGCCCTGAAGACCCCCGACAACCTCGACGAGGCCCGCGCGCTGATGCGCGAGCACACGGCCGACGGCACGGCAGCCGCCGACCCGACGGCCTGAGAAGGAGCCCGAAGAGCATGTCGAAGATCAAGCCGAGCCAGGGCGCCCCGTACGCGCGGATCCTCGGGGTCGGCGGTTACCGGCCGACCCGGGTCGTGCCCAACGAGGTCATCCTGGAGAAGATCGACTCCTCCGACGAGTGGATCAGGTCCAGGTCCGGTATCGCGTCCCGGCACTGGGCGTCCGACGAGGAGACCGTCTCCGCGATGTCCGTGGCCGCCGCCGGCAAGGCCATCGCGGACGCCGGGCTGGACGCGGCGCAGATCGGCGCCGTGGTGGTGTCGACGGTCTCGCACTTCGCGCAGACCCCGGCCATCGCCACCGAGATCGCCGACAAGCTGGGCACCGACAAGGCCGCCGCCTTCGACATCTCCGCGGGCTGCGCCGGCTTCGGCTACGGCCTGACCCTCGCCAAGGGCATGGTCGTCGAGGGCAGCGCGGAGTACGTGCTGGTGATCGGCGTGGAGCGGCTGAGCGATCTGACCGACCTGGAGGACCGGGCGACGGCCTTCCTCTTCGGTGACGGCGCGGGCGCGGTCGTGGTCGGCCCCTCCAAGGAGCCGGCGATCGGCCCGTCCGTGTGGGGCTCCGAGGGCGACAAGTCCGACACCATCAAGCAGACCGTGTCCTGGGACCGCTTCCGGGTCGGCGATGTGGCCCAACTGCCGCTCAACGACCGGGGCGAGGTGCGGTTCCCCGCGCTGACGCAGGAGGGCCAGGCGGTCTTCCGCTGGGCCGTGTACGAGATGGCGAAGGTCGCCCAGCAGGCGCTGGACGCGGCCGGGGTCTCCGCGGACGAGCTGGACGTCTTCATCCCGCACCAGGCCAATATGCGGATCATCGACTCGATGGTGAAGACGCTGAAACTGCCGGAGCACGTCACCGTCGCCCGCGACATCGAGACCACCGGCAACACCTCGGCCGCCTCCATCCCGCTCGCCATGGAGCGGCTGCTGGCGACCGGCGAGGCGAAGAGCGGGGACACGGCGCTCGTCATCGGCTTCGGGGCGGGTCTCGTCTACGCCGCGACGGTCGTTACCCTCCCCTAGACACCGTACGGTTCATCCGTACTTGTGCACCTTCCTCCGGACCGATCCGGCGGAGGGTGGCCACCACCCCCAGAAGGAACACACCGAAGGAGCGCCGACATGGCCGCCACTCAGGAAGAGATCGTCTCCGGTCTCGCGGAGATCGTGAACGAGATCGCCGGGATCCCCAGCGAGGACGTCCAGTTGGACAAGTCCTTCACGGACGACCTCGATGTCGACTCGCTGTCCATGGTCGAGGTCGTCGTCGCCGCGGAGGAGCGCTTCGACGTGAAGATCCCCGACGATGACGTGAAGAACCTCAAGACCGTCGGCGATGCGACCGACTACATCCTCAAGCACCAGTCCTGATCCGGGCCTGAGGCTTGTGCCTGCCGCCACCCGGCGGTGGCGCCGCTGACCCTCGTAATGGAGAAAGATTTCCTGTGAGCTCGACCAATCGCACCGTGGTCGTCACCGGTATCGGCGCAACCACACCGCTGGGTGGCGACGTAGCGTCCACCTGGGAAGGTCTCATCGCCGGGCGCTCCGGTGTCAGTCCCCTCACCCAGGACTGGGCGGAGCAGTTGCCCGTCCGCATCGCCGCGCAGATCGCGGTGGAGCCGGGCGAGATCATCCCCCGGCCGCAGGCGCGCCGCCTGGACCGCTCGGCGCAGTTCGCGCTGATCGCCACCGAACAGGCCTGGGCCGACGCCGGGTTCACCGGCAAGGCCGGTGAGGACTCGTCCGTCGACCCGGACCGCCTCGGCACCGTCATCGCCTCCGGCATCGGCGGCGTCACCACCCTCCTCGACCAGTACGACGTACTGAAGGAGAAGGGCGTACGCCGGGTCTCCCCGCACACCGTGCCGATGCTGATGCCGAACGGGCCCTCGGCCAACGTCGGTCTCGCCGTGAACGCGCGGGCCGGTGTGCACACCCCGGTGTCCGCGTGCGCCTCGGGCGCCGAGGCCATCGGCTACGGCATCGAGATGATCCGCAGCGGCCGGGCCGACGTGGTGGTGGCCGGCGGCACCGAGGCGGCGATCCACCCGCTGCCCATCGCCGCCTTCGGCAACATGATGGCGATGTCCAAGAACAACGACGACCCGCAGGGCGCCTCCCGCCCCTACGACGTGGACCGCAACGGCTTCGTCCTCGGTGAGGGCTCCGGCGTGATCGTGCTGGAGTCCGAGGAGCACGCCAGGGCCCGCGGCGCGCGGATCTACGTGGAGGCCGTCGGGCAGGGCATCTCCGCCGACAGCCACGACATCGTGCAGCCCGAGCCGGCCGGCAACGGCATCGCGCACGCCCTGCAGAACCTGCTGGCCAACACGGACATCGACCCGTCCGAGGTGATGCACGTCAACGCGCACGCCACCTCCACCCCGGCCGGTGACATCGCGGAACTGAAGGCGCTGCGGAAGGTCTTCGGCGACGACACCGACCATATGGCGGTCTCCGCGACCAAGTCGATGACGGGACATCTGCTGGGCGGCGCGGGCGGTGTGGAGAGCGTGGCGTCGATCCTGGCGCTGACCAACCGGATCGCCCCGCCGACCATCAACATCGCCCGGCTGGACCCGGAGGCCGAGGCCAGTGCCGATGTGGTGCGGAACGAGCCGCGGAAGCTGCCCGCGGAGGGCCGGATCGCCGCGCTGAACGACTCGTTCGGCTTCGGCGGCCACAACGTGGTCCTCGCCTTCCGCACCATCTGACAGCCGTACGTGAGGAGGGCGCCCCCACCGGTGGGTGGGGCGCCCACCTGGGCGGCGTGGGCGGTCGGGGGTCAGACCACCAGGTGGAGCCAGCGGACCCTGTCTATTATACACAAAAGAAACGGCCCGCGAAGGTCGAGGT
>NZ_JBHVRR010000011.1:155730-157657 GCF_042885635.1 Streptomyces sp. NPDC058045
GTGTTTGTACTGCCGTTGTATGGCGTTTGTTTATAATCCCATGACATCGCAACCGCTGCGGCGGGTGGGGCCCCCACCTGGGGGGGGGGGGCGCCCTCCTGAGCGTCGTGGGCGGTCGGGGCTCAGACCACCTGGTGGAGCCAGCGGACCGGGGCGCCCTCGCCGGCGTAGCGGAACGGCTCCAACTCGTCGTCCCAGGGCTTGCCGAGGAGCTTGGCGACCTCGGCCTCCAGGTCGCTCTCGCCGCGCTGGGCGCGGGTCAGGGCGGCGCGCAGCCGGTCCTCCGGGATGAGGATGTCGCCGTGCACACCGGTGACGGCGTGGAAGATGCCCAACTCGGGGGTGGCGCTGTAGCGCTCGCCCTCGGCGGCGGGGCTGGGCTCGGCCGTCACCTCGAAGCGCAGCAACTGCCAACCCCGCAGCGCCGAGGCCAGTTTGGACGCGGTGCCGCTCTGGCCCTGCCAGGAGAACTCCGATCTCCAGGTGCCGGGGGCTGCGGGCTGGCGGATCCAGTCGAGGTTGACGCGCGTTCCGAGCACGCCCGCGACCGCCCACTCGACGTGCGGGCAGAGCGCGCGCGGTGCCGAGTGCACGTACAGAACTCCACGAGTCGTCACCGGGACCTCCAGAGTGGGGCGAGGTGCGCTGGAGCGGCGTCCCCGCGCCCGTGCCGAGCAGATTCCTCCGGCCGCCCGGCCGCCGTCCGGTCGGCGGCGGCCTGGCTGCACGGGGCCGAGGCTACCGTGCGGCGGCGCAAGGAGTGTGACGTACCGTCGGTCCCGGGGGGCGTGAACGCGGACCTTTCACTCGCAGGGACGTCATGGTCCGTGCGGGAAGCAGATTCGACCACTAGTGAGGAGTTGGCGGCCATGCGGGACACCAGGCGCCGCCGGGCTGCGGCGGTCGCCGCGGCGGCGGCCGTACTGGGCACGTCGGGGCTTGCCGGGTGCGGGGTCCTCGGCGGGGACGGCGACGGTGGGCAGCGCCGTACGCTGGAGCGGCGGCAGGTGGTGGTGTGGGACCGCAGACCGGATTCGGTGGCCGCGGTGGGGGACTCCATCACCCGGGGTTTCGACGCCTGTTCGGTGCTCTCGGACTGCCCCGAGGTGTCCTGGGCGACGGGCAGCGACCCGGACGTGGACAGTCTCGCGGTACGGCTGCTGGGGCGGGACCGGGCCTCCGCCCACAGCTGGAACTACGCGGTGTCCGGGGCGCGGATGACGGATCTGCCGGGCCAGATGGCGAAGGCGGCGACGCGGCGGCCGAAGCTGGTCGCGGTGCTGGCGGGCGCCAATGACGCCTGCCGTACCTCGGTGTCCGCGATGACGCCGGTGGACGACTTCCGGGCCGACTTCGAGCGTTCGATGCGGGTCCTGCGGAAGAAGACGTCAAAGGCCCAGGTGTATGTGGCGAGCGTGCCCGATCTCAAGCGCCTCTGGTCCGAGGGGCGGGCCAACCCGCTGGGCAAGCAGATCTGGAAGCTGGGCATCTGCCCCTCGATGCTCTCCGACTCCGACGCCCTGGACAGCGCGGCCCGCAAGCGCCGCGACGCGGTACGGGACCGGGTGGTGGCGTACAACGCGGTGCTCAAGGACGTGTGCGCGCGGGACCGGCGGTGCCGGTACGACGGTGGGGCGGTCTTCGACTACCGCTTCGGCACGGACCAGTTGAGCCACTGGGACTGGTTCCACCCGAGCCGGGACGGGCAGGCGCGGCTCGCCGAGATCGCCTACCGGCGGGTGACGGCCAAGACCCCGGCGGGCTGAGCGGCCCCCGGCACCGGGGTCACCCGTCGGCGCGGTGGGTTGCGGCGTCCGGGGCCGGGTGGCGTTGGCGGTCGTCGGGGAGGGTGGGCTCGGCTCGGAGGTCTCGGGCCAGCAGGGTGGCGCCGGCGACCGCGCCCGGCATCAGGAAGACGGCGACCACC
>NZ_JBHVRR010000012.1:0-156905 GCF_042885635.1 Streptomyces sp. NPDC058045
GGGCGGGGGGCCGCGTGCGGGGGCGGGGCCGGGGGCGGCCCCCCCCCCGCCCCGCCCGGCCCCCCGGTGGCGGGGGCCGGGGGTGTGGGGGGATGTCCGTCCTCGGAGCCGGTACGTGAACGTTGGACGTCCGGTACGCGGAACTTGCACCGGCTCCTGCGGGCGCACATCCCCCCACACCCCCTCCGGTGCGTTTTCGGCTTTCCCGTGCTCGGGTGCGCCCTTTTGGGGCGGGGCTAGATGCGGGGGAGTACTCGGGTGAGGAGGGTGCCCATGCGGGTGGCGGAGTCGCGGCCTGCTTGGAGGACTTCCTCGTGGTTGAGGGGGGCGCCGGTCATGCCGGCGGCGAGGTTGGTCACCAGGGAGATGCCCAGGATCTCCAGGCCGGCCTCGCGGGCGGCGATCGCCTCCAGGACGGTGGACATGCCGACGAGGTCCGCGCCGAGGGTGCGGGCCATGCGGATCTCCGCGGGCGTCTCGTAGTGCGGGCCGGGGAACTGTGCGTAGACGCCCTCTTCGAGGGTGGCGTCGGTTTCCCGGCAGAGGGTGCGCAGCCGCGGGGAGTACAGGTCGGTGAGGTCCACGAAGTTGGCGCCGACGATGGGGGAGGCGCCGGTGAGGTTGAGGTGGTCGCTGATGAGGACGGGCTGGCCGGGGCGCATCCCCTCGCGGAGGCCGCCGCAGCCGTTGGTGAGGACGACGGTCTTCACGCCGGCGGCGGCCGCGGTGCGGACGCCGTGGGCCACGGAGGCGACGCCGCGGCCCTCGTAGTAGTGGGTGCGGCCGAGGAAGACCAGTGCGCGCTTCTCGCCCAGGCGGTACGAGCGGATCCGACCGCCGTGGCCCTCGACGGCGGGCGGCGGGAAGCCGGGGAGTTCGGTGACGGCGAACTCGTGCTCGGGGGCGCCTAGGGCGTCGACCGCGGGGGCCCAGCCGGAGCCCATGACCAGCGCGACATCGTGGGTGTCGGCGCCGGTCAGCTCGCGCAGGCGGACGGCGGCGTCGGCTGCGGCGGCGTACGGGTCGCCCTGGTTGTCCGGAAGTAGAGATGCGTTCACCCGGGTGAGAGTAGCCGCTCTTTGCCTACGCGCGTAGATGACGGAGGGAACGGGATTGCGATCGTTGTGTTGTCGTTTCCGACAGATCAGCGGGGGCGCTTGCGGAGTTCTGTCACATAGTCGTGCGGAGCGCCCGCGGATTCGGCGGCGTCGGCGATCTCGCCGAGGTAGCGCGCGGAGGGCAGGCCGCCCTCGTAGCCGTTGAGGACGTAGGCCCAGGCTGGTTCGTCGCCTTCGAGGGTGTGGACCCGCACCCGCATCCGGCGGTAGATGTCGAGGCCGACGCCCTCCCAGCGGTCCATGGAGTCCTCGTCCAGGGGCGCTATGTCGTACAGCGCGACGAAGACCTGGGAGCGCGGGGCTTCGGCGATGGTGGCGAGGGAGCCTTCCCAGCCCATGTGCTCGCCGCCGAAGGTGAGGCGCCAGCCGCTCAGCCAGCCGGTGGCGCGCAGCGGCGAGTGCGGTGCGCGGCGGGACATGAGCCGCGCGTCGAGATTGCCGGCGTACGCGGCGTAGAGCGACATGGGTTCGAGGGTACGGCAGGGACGGGGAACCCCCGGGGCGAACCAGGGTGAAGGGTGCGGGACAATGGAGTACGTGACTCGGATCGTGATCATCGGTGGTGGACCCGGCGGATACGAGGCGGCCCTGGTGGCGGCCCAGTTGGGCGCGGAGGTGACCGTCGTGGACTGCGACGGTCTGGGCGGTGCGTCGGTGCTTACCGACTGCGTGCCGTCGAAGACGCTCATCGCGACGGCCGAGGTGATGACGACTTTCGACTCCTCCTACGAGGAGTTGGGGATCATCGTGGCCGATGACACCCCGCCGCTGGAGCAGGCCGCCCGGGTCGTCGGGGTGGATCTGGGCAAGGTGAACCGGCGGGTGAAGCGCCTCGCGCTGGCCCAGTCGCACGACATCGCGGCCTCGGTGACCCGGGCCGGGGCGCGGGTGCGGCGGGGCCGCGGCCGGCTGAGCGGGCGCCAGGCGGCGGACGGGTCGCGGACGGTGGTGGTGACCGCGGCCGACGGCAGCGAGGAGACGCTGACCGCGGACGCGGTGCTGATCGCCACCGGCGCCCACCCGAGGGAGCTGCCGGACGCCCGGCCGGACGGCGAGCGCATCCTCAACTGGACCCAGGTGTACGACCTGGACGAGCTGCCGCGGGAGCTGATCGTGGTCGGCTCCGGTGTCACCGGTGCCGAATTCGCGGGCGCCTACCAGGCGTTGGGCTCGCGGGTGACGCTGGTCTCCAGCCGGGAGCGGGTGCTGCCGGGCGAGGACCCGGACGCGGCGGCCGTACTGGAGGACGTCTTCCGGCGCCGCGGGATGAACGTGATGTCCCGGACCAGGGCGCAGTCCGCGAAGCGCGTCGGGGACCGGGTGGAGGTGACCCTGTCGGACGGGCGGGTCATCAGCGGCACGCACTGCCTGATGGCGGTCGGCGCCATCCCCAACACCTCCGGGATGGGCCTGGAGGAGGCCGGGGTGCGGTTGCAGGACTCCGGGCACGTCCGGACGGACAAGGTCTCGCGCACCTCGGCGCCCGGGGTGTACGCGGCCGGCGATGTCACCGGGATCTTCGCGCTGGCCTCGGTGGCGGCGATGCAGGGCCGGATCGCGATGTACCACTTCCTGGGTGACGCGGTGGCGCCGCTGAATCTGAAGACGGTGTCCTCGAACGTCTTCACCGACCCGGAGATCGCCACCGTCGGCTACAGCCAGGCCGATGTGGACGGCGGGAAGATCGACGCCCGGGTGGTGAAGCTGCCCTTGCTGCGCAATCCGCGGGCCAAGATGCAGGGCATCCGGGACGGCTTCGTCAAGATCTTCTGCCGGCCCGGTACCGGGATCGTGGTCGGCGGTGTGGTGGTCTCGCCGCGCGCCTCCGAGCTGATCCACCCGATCTCGCTGGCGGTGGACAACAACCTCACCGTGGAGCAGATCGCCAACGCCTTCACGGTCTATCCGTCGCTCTCCGGTTCCATCGCGGAGGTGGCGCGGCAACTGCACACCCGCAAGACGAACGACGGCAGTTGACCCCGTATACCACTTCACGGGGGCGGGTGCGGACAATATCGGTTATCCGGTGCAAAGAGCTGAACGCAGTCGGTCGCCCGCGTTACTGTCTGTTCTGTGTTCGCTGCAGAACGTCGTCAATTGATCCTCGAAATGGTGCGGGCCAACGGGGCGGTTTCGCTCCGTGAGCTCGCCCGCGTCGTCCAGACCTCAGAAGTGACCGTACGGCGGGACGTGCGCGCGCTGGAGGCGGAAGGGCTCCTCGACCGCCGGCACGGCGGTGCGGTACTACCGGGCGGATTCACCCGCGAATCCGGCTTCCCGCAGAAATCCCATCTGGCCACGGCGGAGAAGACCGCCATCGCCGATCTCGCCGCGGGCCTCGTGCAGGAGGGCGAGGCGGTCGTGGTGGGCGCGGGTACCACCACCCAGGAACTGGCCCGCCGGCTGGCGAGAGTGCCCGGCCTGACCGTCGTCACCAACTCCCTGCTGGTCGCCCAGGCGTTGGCCCATGCCAACCGCGTGGAGGTGGTGATGACCGGCGGCACCCTGCGCGGCTCCAACTACGCGCTGGTGGGCAGCGGAGCGGAGCAGTCCCTCCAGGGGCTGCGGGTCTCCCGTGCCTTCCTGTCGGGCAGCGGGCTGACCGCGGAGCGCGGCCTCTCCACCTCCAACATGCTCTCCGCCAGCGTCGATCGGGCGCTGGTGCAGGCGGCGGCCGAGGTGGTGGTCCTCGCCGACCACGGCAAGCTCGGCACCGACACCATGTTCCAGACGGTGCCCACCGATGTCATCACCCGCCTGGTGACCGACGAGCCGCCCGCGCACGACGAACGGGCCGCCGCCGAACTCCAGGCCCTGGCCGACCAGGGCGTGGAGATCGCGGTGGCGGGGGAGTCGGCGGCGGCCGCCGAGCAGCCCCGCAGACCGCGCCGTGAGATGCCGCTGCCGGGTCCCCGCCGCCAGGTCTCGGGCAGCGCCCCGATGCGTGGAGCGGCGGTCCTGGGCAACGAGCAGTCGTCTGCGGATCGGACTCGGGTCGCGGACCTCAGACGCCGGTGAGCCGCCGACGGGACGCCGGTGGTCGTTGAACTTCCGTCCGGTGGGAGGGAGTTCGGCGGCGGGTCCCGTGCGGCGGGTCAGTGGGCGGCGGCCAGGCCGCGCAGGGTGAGGGTGAGCAGGCGGTCCGCCAGCAGCGGGTCGTCGGGGGTCTCCTCGGCGGCCAGGGCGATGGCGTTGGTCAGTTGCAGCAGGTCCGCGATGGCCACGTCCTCGCGGACGGCTCCGGCCCGCTGGGCGCGGGCCAGGAGGGCGCCGCCCGCCTCCCGCATCGGGGCGCTGCACCGCGCCAGGGCCGAACTCTCGTCCTGCGAGGCCGACATGAGGGCGCGGGACAGACCGCGGTACGCACCCGCGTGCGCTATCAGCGCCCGTAGCCAGGTGACCAGCGCCTCGCAGGGGGCGGGGGCGTCCAGCAGGGCCCGGGAGCGGTCCAGCAGATCGCGGACCGCGTCCTCGAAGACGGCGCTCATCAGGGCGTGCCGGGTGGGGAAGTGCCGGTAGAGGGTGCCGATGCCGACTCCGGCGCGGCGGGCCACGTCCTCCAGGGAGGTGCCGGTGCCGTGCTCGGCGAAGGCGGCCCGGGCCTCGGCCAGCAGGCGGGCGTGGTTGCGCCGGGCGTCGGCGCGGCGCCTGCGGGTGTCGGGGACGGTCTGCTCGCTCATCTCGGCCCGCCTCCTTCCCGGTACGGCGGCCTGCGTGCGCCAGTGCCACGGTACCGGCACGGCCGCGGGGGCGGGCCCCCGGGGTGCCAGGGGGGCCGGGCCCCCCCCCCGGGGGGGCGCCCGCCGGGATATAGCACAAGGGGCCGGCCGGCCCCCACCCCCCGCCCCCCCCCCCTCCCGGCGCGGGGCCCGGGGGCGCCCCGGCCCCCCGCCCCCGCCCCCGCGGGGGCCCCCCCCGGGGTGGCCCCGGGGGGCGCGCCCCCCCCGACGGGGGCTGCCTCAGTCCTTGATCTCGCAGATGGCGGCGCCGGAGGTGAGGGAGGCGCCGACCTCGGCGGTGAGGCCCTTGACGATGCCGGAGCGGTGCGCGTTTAGAGGCTGCTCCATCTTCATGGCCTCCAGGACGACGATCAGGTCGCCCTCCTTGACCTCCTGGCCCTCCTCCACCGCGATCTTGACGATGGTGCCCTGCATCGGGGAGGCGAGGGTGTCACCGGAGGCGGCGGGGCCGGACTTCCTGACGGCGCGGCGCTTGGGCTTGGCGCCCGCGGCCAGACCGCTGCGGGCCAGCGACATCCCGAGCGACGACGGCAGCGAGACCTCCAGGCGCTTCCCGCCGACCTCGACCACCACGGTCTCCCGGCCGGGCTCGTCCTCGGACTCGCTCTCGGCGGGGGCCGCGAACGGCTTGATGTCGTTCTCGAACTCGGTCTCGATCCACCGGGTGTGGACGGTGAACGGCTCGGCGGAGCCGGTGAGTTCGGGAGCGAAGGCCGCATCCCGCACCACGGTGCGGTGGAACGGGATCGCGGTGGCCATGCCCTCCACGGTGAACTCCTCCAGCGCCCGGGAGGCGCGCTGGAGGGCCTGCTCACGGGTGGCGCCGGTGACGACGAGCTTGGCGAGCAGCGAGTCCCAGGCGGGGCCGATGACCGAGCCGGACTCCACTCCGGCGTCCAGGCGCACACCGGGGCCGGACGGCGGGGCGAAGAGGCTGACGGTGCCGGGGGCGGGCAGGAAGCCGCGGCCCGGGTCCTCGCCGTTGATGCGGAACTCGAAGGAGTGGCCGCGTACCGCCGGGTCGTCGTAGCCCAGCTCCTCGCCGTCGGCGATGCGGAACATCTCGCGGACCAGGTCGAGGCCGGTGACCTCCTCGGTGACCGGGTGCTCCACCTGGAGGCGGGTGTTGACCTCAAGGAAGGAGATGGTGCCGTCCTGGCCGACGAGGAACTCGCAGGTGCCGGCGCCCTCGTAGCCGGCCTCCTTGAGGATGGCCTTGGAGGCGCGGTACAGCTCGGCGTTCTGCTCGGCGGAGAGGAACGGCGCGGGCGCCTCCTCCACCAGCTTCTGGTGGCGGCGCTGGAGGGAGCAGTCGCGGGTGGAGACCACCACGACGTTCCCGTGCTTGTCGGCGAGGCACTGGGTCTCGACGTGACGCGGGCGGTCCAGGTAGCGCTCCACGAAGCACTCGCCGCGGCCGAAGGCGGCGACCGCCTCGCGCACCGCCGACTCGTACAGCTCGGGGACCTCTTCGAGGGTGCGGGCGACCTTGAGGCCGCGGCCGCCGCCGCCGAACGCCGCCTTGATGGCGATGGGCAGCCCGTGCTCCTCGGCGAACGCGACGACCTCGTCGGCGCCGCCGACCGGATCCGGGGTGCCGGCGACCAGGGGCGCGCCGGCCCGCTGCGCGATGTGCCGGGCGGCGACCTTGTCGCCCAGGTCGCGGATGGCGTGCGGCGGCGGGCCGATCCAGGTCAGGCCCGCGTCGAGGACGGCCTGGGCGAACTCGGCGTTCTCGGAGAGGAATCCGTAGCCCGGGTGGACCGCGTCCGCACCCGAGTCGGCCGCGGCCTGGAGGACCTTCGCCATGTCCAGGTAGCTCGTCGCCGGGGTGTCACCTCCCAGTGCGAACGCCTCGTCCGCGGCCCGTACATGCACCGAGTCCCGGTCCGGTTCCGCGTATACGGCAACGCTTGCGATGCCCGCGTCCCGGCACGCCCGGGCCACTCGGACAGCGATCTCGCCGCGGTTGGCGATGAGCACCTTGCGCACGATGGCTCCTTCCCTGCTTGTTCATCCGGCGGAATGCACCCCCGGACCCCCGGCCGGATGTACCCGAGCGGGGCCCCCGCTGATCATCGTGCCGAAGACTTCGCTGCAACACGCCGAGTTTAGGGAATGCCGACACGGGCTCAGGACCCGCACTTGAGAGTGACCTTCCCTGCACGGAGCGTGAGGCGAGTTCTGGTCGAAAGGCTCGAACCCTGGTGTCTCCGAGGCCGGACGGGGTGTCTCGGACCGTCCTGCGGTCACCTTAACCCCGACGTGCGGTCAGGGTCTCTGTCCGTTGGCCCCGTTGGTGGCACCCGATTTTTTGTGGAATCCCTACTAGTGGTGGAAAGTTTCTTTGCGGCGCGGCGCCTCCGTCCGGCAGGGTCCGGTGGCGGGTGTGGACAGTGGCTGCGCACCCCCTTGTCGCCGCGCTTTACCCGTTAGTAGCGTGCGGGGTCGTTCGTACTTGGGGTAACCGAAGGTGGGGTGGGTGGGGTGGCACGCAGACCGGTGGCGCTGGTGGCCGCGGTGGTGCTCTTCGTGGAGGCGTTCGGCGTCGCGCTGCTGAACTGGTTCCTGAGTCTGGTGGTGGACCGGCAGGACATGTCGCTGGCCGGGCTCGATCCGCGCACCATGTCCGTCTCCACCTGGATCGCCGGCCTGGCCTTCGGCCTCTATCTGGCGCTCAACGGGGCGGTCCTGCTGATCGCCTCGGCACGGGACCGGGCGCCGGGCGGCTTCGGGCGGATCCTGCTGATCAGCGCGGCGGTGGTGCACGGGATGCTGGGCGCGTTCAGCATCGGCCTGGTGGGCTGGCTGGCGTTCCTGCTGATGATGGTGGTCCTGGGGCTGATCGTGCTCAGCCTGGTCGCCTTCGACCGCGCGCCCGCCCCGGCCCCCGCCGGCAAGGACGGCGGCCCCGCGGACGGTGGGGCTCCGCAACTCGCCTGAGACGGGCGGCAGTTGGCCCGACGGGCGCTCAGGGCGCCCACAACTCCGTGATGCCCACGCCCAGTTCGGCCAGCAGCCGGCGCAGCAGCGGCAGCGAGAGGCCCAGTACGTTACCGTGGTCGCCGTCGATACCCTCGATGAACGGTCCCGACCGGCCGTCCAGGGTGAACGCGCCCGCCACATACAGCGGTTCACCGGTCGCCACATAGGCGGCGATCTCCGCGTCGCTGGGCTCGCCGAACCGGACCACGGTGGACGCGGTCGCCTTGGCGTGGTGGCCGGTCACGGTGTCGTAGACGCAGTGCCCGGTCTGGAGGGTGCCGCTGCGGCCGCGCATGGCCTGCCAGCGGGCGGTGGCCTCGGCGGCGTCGGCGGGCTTGCCGAGGGCGTGGCCGTCCAGATCGAGCACCGAGTCGCAGCCCACCACCAGGGCGCCGCTGCGCACCACGTCCGGGCGGGCGGCGACCACCGAGGCCTTCGCCTGAGCCAGCGCCAGGGCCAGCTCGGCCGGGGTGGGCGCGCTGATCGCCTCCTCGTCGACTCCGCTGACGACGACGTCCGGGGCCAGCCCGGCCTGCCGGAGCAGGGCGAGCCGGGCGGGGGACTTCGAGGCGAGTACCAGGCGGCGTTGATCACTCATGGCGGCCAGCGTATCGGCGCCGGCCATGCCCCGCCGCCACCGGGCAGCCGGGGCGCTCGGGACGCGGCCACCGGGCACGGTCCGGGTCAGCGGACGCCCAGGACGATCATGGCCAGCACCATGGCCAGGGCCAGTAACAGGCCCGCGCGGCGCAGCATCGCCTGGGTGTCGCGCATCTCCTCGGGCGGCTCGTTCTCCGGATCGGACCACAACATGCCCTCGATCCTCGGGCCCCGGGCCGCCCCCGCGCCTGAGTACCCGTACTCAGGCCGTGTCGTTTGGATCTCCGTGGCGTCGCGGGTCCTGGCACGCTCCCCCAGCTACCGCTGGGAGGTGCCCCCACTCGCTGCACCGGCCGAACACCCAAGTACGTCCAGTACGAGGGAGTCCGGCCGGCACACCGAGAGCACGCTCCCCCAAGCTCTCAACTCCGTTCGAGCAGGGGGCACCCCCATGGACCCGCTCCTTCCTCCACGGAGATCCAAACGACACGGCCTAACCTGCCGGCCCTCACACCGGCCAGTAGGTGCGGACCCAGGAACGGGGGCCGGGGGAGGGGAGGTTGGCGTGGGCGACGCGGGCCGGGTCCGACCAGGCGGAGCCGGGCGGGGGCGCCTCCCCGGTGGCGCCGGTGGCCAGTGCGGCGGCCCGGGCGCGGACCACGGCGAGCGCCGCGGCCAGCTCTTCCGGGGTCGGATTGCCCCGTACGACCTTGATCATCTGGGCTCCTAGAGCGGGATGTTGCCGTGCTTCTTGGGCGGGAGGTTCTCCCGCTTGGTGCGCAACTGGCGCAGCCCGCGAACGATATGGCGGCGGGTCTCGGACGGCATGATCACGGCGTCGATATACCCGCGCTCGGCCGCCGCATACGGGTTGAGGAGGGTGTCCTCGTACTCCTGGATGAGCTTCTCGCGCAGGGCGGCCTGCTCCACCTCGGGGGCGGCGGCGATGGTGCGGCGGTGCAGGATGTTGACGGCGCCCTGGGCGCCCATCACGGCGATCTGGGCGGTGGGCCAGGCCAGGTTGAGGTCGGCGCCGAGGTGCTTGGAGCCCATCACGTCGTAGGCGCCGCCGAAGGCCTTGCGGGTGATGACGGTGATCAGCGGGACGGTGGCCTCGGCGTACGCGAAGATCAGCTTGGCGCCGCGGCGGATGATGCCGGTGTGCTCCTGGTCGACGCCGGGCAGGAAGCCGGGCACGTCGACGAAGGTGAGCACCGGCACGTTGAAGGCGTCGCAGGTGCGCACGAAGCGGGCGGCCTTCTCGCTGGCGCCGATGTCCAGGCAACCGGCGAACTGCATCGGCTGGTTGGCGACGATCCCCACCGGATGCCCCTCGACCCGGCCGAACCCGGTGGTGATGTTCGGCGCGAACATCGGCTGCGTCTCGAAGAACTCCTGGTCGTCCAGGACGTGTTCGACCACATTGCGGATGTCGTACGGCTGGTTGGCGCTGTCCGGGACGATGGTGTCCAGCTCGCGGTCGTCGTCGCTGACCGCCAGATCGGCCTCCTGCGGGAAGGCGGGCGGCTCGCTCAGATTGTTCGAAGGCAGGTACGAGAGCAGGGACTTGACGTATTCGACCGCGTCCTTCTCGTCGCCCGCCATGTGGTGCGCGACGCCGGAGGCCGTGTTGTGGGTGCGGGCGCCGCCCAGCTCCTCCATCCCGACGTCCTCACCGGTGACGGTCTTGATGACGTCGGGACCGGTGATGAACATGTGGGACGTCTGGTCGACCATGACGGTGAAGTCGGTGATGGCCGGCGAGTAGACCGCGCCGCCCGCGCAGGGGCCGACGATCAGGCTGATCTGCGGGATGACGCCGGAGGCATGGGTGTTGCGGCGGAAGATCTCGCCGTACATGCCGAGCGCGCTGACGCCCTCCTGGATACGGGCGCCGCCGGAGTCGTTGATGCCGATGACGGGGCAGCCGGTCTTCAGCGCGAAGTCCATCACCTTGCTGATCTTCTGGCCGAAGACCTCGCCGAGGGCGCCGCCGAAGACGGTGAAGTCCTGCGAGAAGACGGCCACCGGGCGGCCGTCGACGGTGCCGTAGCCGGTGACGACGCCGTCGCCGTAGGGGCGGTTCTTCTCCATGCCGAAGTCCGTGGAGCGGTGCTGGGCGAACTCGTCCAGCTCCACGAACGAGCCCTCGTCCAGCAGGAGTTGGATCCGCTCACGCGCCGTCAGCTTGCCCTTGGCGTGCTGCTTCTCGACCGCGCGGGCCGACCCGGCGTGCGTCGCCTCCTCGATCCTGTGCTGGAGATCCGCCAGCTTGCCGGCGGTGGTGTGGATGTCGATCTCGCCCTGCTGATCGACCTGGCGCTCTTCCGGCTCGGACATCGGGACGTGGCTCCCTGGCTGCTCATCGGTGCGTGCGACGGGGTGCGTACGGCAGCCGGGCCGCGTTCCGGTACTCGGACCGGGGCCGCGACCGGCTACCGACTCGTAGCGTATCGGCGCGGATACGGCGGCGCAGTGCGTCGTTTGCCACACCGCCGGGCGCTGGACGGCAGCCGGTCACCTCGCCCGGCCAGCTATTGCCACGGCAATAGGGTTGCCGGCATGACGCCGTCCGACGCACACGACGACAACGCCGGCCGCTGGTCCGATCTGGAGCGGCCGCCGCTGCGGGCGGCCGCGCTGCGCCGCGCCCTGGTCCGGCCCGGCCGGCTCTGGACCTCCCTGGAGGTGACCGCCCAGACCGGATCCACCAATTCCGACCTGGCGGCCCGCGCGGACACCCTGGAAGAGGGCGCCGTACTCGTCGCCGAGGAGCAGACCAGCGGACGCGGCCGCCTCGACCGGGGCTGGAGCGCCCCGCCCCGCTCCGGCATCTTCTTCTCCGTACTGCTGCGGCCCGCGGTGCCCGTGGAGCGGCTCGGCTGGCTGCCGCTGCTGGCCGGGGTCGCCACCGCCACCGCGCTGTCCCGTACCGCCGGCGTGGACACCGCACTCAAGTGGCCCAACGACCTCCTGGTCACCGTCGACGGCCAGGAGCGCAAGGCCGCCGGCATCCTCGCCGAGCGCGCCGGGCACGGCGAGCGGGCCGCCGTCGTCCTCGGTATCGGCCTCAACGTCAGCCTGCGCGCCGAGGAACTCCCGGTGCCCACCGCCGCCTCCCTCGCCCTGGCCGGCGCCGCCCTCACCGACCGCGACCCGCTGCTCCGCGCCATCCTGCGCTCCCTGGAGAGCTGGTACGGGAAGTGGCGGACGGCGGACGGCGATCCGGCCGCCTGCGGACTGCTGGACACCTACGCCGCGGGCTGCGCCACCCTCGGCCGCCGGGTGCGCGCCGAGCTGCCGGGCGACCGGTTCCTCACCGGCGAGGCGGTCGCCGTGGACGGGGACGGGCGGCTGGTGATCGCCACCGAGGACGGTGTGCAGCAGCCCGTCGGTGCAGGTGACATCGTCCATCTGCGGCCGGCCGGCCCTTCTGCGGGGCGGTGAGCCTGACCCCCGCTGTCGTACTGTGTGCCCCGGGCGGCGAAGCGAACGACACCGCCGGGGTGCGGCCGGGCTCAGTAGAGTGGGGACCTGTTCGCACCTGACCGCGGCAGATCGGAAGGGCAGCAGGCGTGACCGTCGACGACTCGGGCTCCGGTACGGGGGCCTCGGGCGGCCGCCCGGAGGACGGGCCGCCGGGCCGCCCGCCCGGTGCGGCCGCCGCGGAGCCCGACGAGTCCCGGGACCCGGCCCCCGCGCCGGGCGAGCCGCCCGACCCGGACCTCGTCGCGGAGCCCGGCGAGGAGGACGATCCGCTGGCGCTGCGCCTGGAGGGCCTCATCCTCGGCGCGGAACGCCGCTACACCCCCTTCCAGGCGGCCCGCAGCGCCGGCGTCTCCATGGAGCTGGCCTCCCGCTTCTGGCGTGCGATGGGCTTCGCGGACATCGGCCAGGCCAAGGCGCTCACCGAGGCGGACGTACTGGCGCTGCGCCGGCTCGCGGGTCTGGTGGAGGCGGGCCTGCTCAGTGAGGCGATGGCGGTGCAGGTGGCCCGCTCCACCGGCCAGACCACGGCCCGGCTCGCCGAGTGGCAGATCGACTCCTTCCTGGAGGGCCTCACCGAGCCCCCGGAGCCCGGGATGACCCGTACCGAGGTCACCTATCCGCTGGTGGAGCTGCTGCTGCCGGAGCTGGAGGAGTTCCTGGTCTATGTGTGGCGGCGGCAGTTGGCCGCGGCCACCGGGCGGGTGGTGCAGGCCGCGGACGACGAGGAGATGGTGGACCGGCGGCTGGCCGTCGGCTTCGCGGACCTGGTCGGCTTCACCCGGCTCACCCGCCGGATGGAGGAGGAGGAACTCGGCGAGCTGGTCGAGGCGTTCGAGACCACGGCGGCGGATCTGGTCGCCGCCCGCGGCGGCCGGCTCATCAAGACCCTCGGCGACGAGGTCCTCTACGCGGCGGACGACGCCTCGGTGGCCGCGGAGATCGCGCTGCTGCTGATAGAGACCATGGCCAACGACGAGACCATGCCGGAGCTGCGCGTCGGGATCGCCTTCGGCACCGTCACCACCCGCATGGGAGACGTCTTCGGCACCACCGTCAACCTTGCCAGCCGGCTCACCTCCATCGCGCCGAAGGACGCGGTCCTGGTGGACGGCGCCTTCGCGGAGGAGCTGACCCGGCTCGGCGACGCCCCGGCCTCCGAGGCGGACGCCGCGCAGGCCGCCGCGGCCGCCGAGAAGGAGGGCGAGGCGCCCCCGGTGTACCGCTTCGCGCTCCAGCCGGTGTACCAGCGCCCGGTGCGCGGCCTCGGCGTGGTCGAGCCCTGGCTGCTGACCCGCCGCTAGGCGCACCCTCCCAGTCACCGCTGACCCGGTCGTCCCGTTCCGTGGGGCGGGCGCGGGTGGCATGATCCGCTCCGGTAACGGTCGTTGACAAGCTCGGCAGGGGAGACAGCCATGACCGCACAGCGCTACCGCGACCTGGTGGAGGTGCGCCGCCACGACCACGTCGCGGAACTCGCCCTGGACCGCCCCAAGGCGATGAACGCCGTCTCCACCGAGATGGCCCGCGCCCTCACCGAGGCCTGCGCGGCGCTCGCGGACGACCGCGAGGTACGGGCCGTGGTGCTCGCCTCCACCCATGAACGGGCCTTCTGCGTCGGCGCCGACCTCAAGGAGCGCGACTCCTTCACCGACGCCGACCTGATGCGCCAGCGCCCGGTGGCCCGCGCCGCCTACACCGCGGTACTCGAACTCCCGGTGCCCACCGTCGCCGCCGTACACGGCTACGCCCTCGGCGGCGGCTTCGAACTCGCCCTGTCCTGCGACCTGATCGTGGCCGACCGCACCGCCGTGGTCGGCCTGCCGGAGGTGTCCGTCGGGGTCATCCCGGGCGGCGGCGGCACCCAGTTGCTGCCGCGCCGGGTGGGTGCGGCGCGCGCCGCCGAACTCGTCTTCACCGCACGGCGGGTGCCGGCCGAGGAGGCGCACGGGCTGGGGCTGGTGGACGAGCTGGTGGACGAGGGCCGGGACGGCGCGGAGGCACGGGCGCTGGCCACCCGGATCGCCGCCAACTCGCCGGTCGGACTGCGCGCCGCCAAGCGTGCGCTGCGCCTCGGCCACGGCCTCGATCTGCGGGCCGGCCTGGAGGTGGAGGACGCGGCCTGGCGCGGCACCGCCTTCTCCGGCGACCGCGCCGAGGGCGTACGGGCGTTCAACGAGAAGCGCAGTCCGCGGTGGCCCGGTGAGTGACGGCGGATGAGTGGGGGGGTGAACGGGGGGTGAGCGGAGGGTGAGCGGCGGCCGTCGGTCGGCGGCTGGTGCGGGTGGGGTTGGTGGTGCGCGGGTGGGTGACGGCCGGGGCCGGGTGACGGTGGTAGGCCGGGTGGCCGGTGCAAACCCCTGTTCGCCGTATCAATGTCCCAAAATGCGGCAAACCTCCCTAGCCTGGAGTGATGGCAGAGGATGTGCGGCTGCGGGCCGTGGTGGACCTGGCTCAGGGGATGGCGGCGGCGCACACTCCGCGCGAGTCCTGGCACGCGGCCGCGGACGGCGCCCGGCGTGGGCTGACCGCCGCCTTCGCCGCGCTGTCGGTCTGGGAACGCGGCCGCGGACGGCTGCGGGTACTGGTCAACGCCGGTGAACGCGCCCCGGACGAGGAGGAGTTCCCCGAGGACGAGTCGTACCCGGTGCACCAGTTCCCGGAGATCGCGGAGTTCCTGCACGACCGCTGGGCCGGCGGGGACGGGCCCAGCGCCTGGGTGGAGACCGCCGCCGCCCCCACCGCCGGCCCCACCGCGCCCGTCGTCCGCCGGGGCCGCGCCGCCGCCCTGGCCCGCCGCGGCCGGGGCTGCTGCGTCGTCGCCCCGATCGTGCTGCACGGGCGGGCCTGGGGCGAGTTGTATGTGGCGCGGCCACCGGGCGCCGCCGTCTTCGACACCGAGGACGCGGACTTCGCCACCGTCCTCGCCAGCGTCGTCGCCGCCGGACTCGCCCAGAGCGAACGCCTGGAGGAGGCACGCCAACTCGCCTTCACCGACGCCCTCACCGGCGTCGCCAACCGCCGCGCCGTCGATATGCGGCTCGACGAGGCGGTCGAACTCCACCGCGTCGAGGGCACCGTGGTCAGCCTCGTGGTCTGCGACGTCAACGGCCTCAAGCACGTCAACGACACCCAGGGGCACGCGGTCGGCGACCGGCTGCTCGAACGCTTCGCCTCCGTATTGTCGTTGTGCGGCGCGATGCTGCCCGGCACGCTCGCCGCGCGGCTCGGCGGCGACGAGTTCTGCCTGCTGGCGGTCGGGCCCGAGGCGGACGAGGTGGTGCGGGTCGCCGGTGAACTCTGCCGCCGCGCCGAGGAGTTGCGCATCGGGGAGGGGGTGGCCTGCGGGGTGGCGTCCACCGGGGACCCGATCGGTGCGCTGCGCTCCGCCCGCCGCCTCTTCCGGCTCGCGGACGCCGCCCAGTACCGGGCCAAGGCGGCCCGCGCGGACCGGCCGGTGGTCGCCGGGCGGGACGGCCCGGACGACCCGGTGGTCCGCCTCGCCGACGCCTCCGCGCCACCCGCCGGGGAACGCCGCAGCATCCGCGGCCGCCGCCCCTGAACTCCCCCCGGACCAGGGCGACTTACTCCGCCGCTACGGTGCGCCCCCGCATCGAGTACGCGACGAAACCGGCGCCGACGCCCAGGAACACGGTGCCGCCCACCAGATAGGGCGTGGTGTCCACGCCGCCGGTGTCCGCGAGGCGGCCTTCCGGGGCGCCCACGGGGTCCTCGGCAGCCGCGGTCCGGGGGCGCTCCTCCGCCGTCGGTACCGCGTTCGCGGACGGGATGAACCAGAGGGCGCACAGCACAGTGCCCGCGGCGGTGGCGGTCAGCAACGATCGGCGTGCGGCGGACACGGAATATCGATCCCCTTGTGGCGCAGGTGAGTTGGCCCCGTACTCCGATGCTAGTGAAAGCCGCGGGTCGGGGGAAAGCCGCCGGAGACCGCCGCCGTACGCTCCGGGTATGAGCAATCCTGAGACGTCACGGTATGTCCGCCTCCAGGTCGACCTGGTGGTCGAGATCACCGACCCGGACGCGGTGACCGGAGCCGCCCTCCAGCGGATCGCGGACCGGGCGGCCGACGAGAACGAGACCGAGGACGAGCGGACGCTCAGCGAGGACGCGGTGCAGCAGGACGAGGCGGCGGCGCTGGCCTACCTCGTCGATCCCTTCGACCTCGTAGGTGACGTCCCGGGAACGGATCTGGTCCAGGCCTCGTGGAGCAGCGAGGACATCGACTACGATCCGGACGCGCCCCCTTGGGCGCCGGACGGGGACGAAGACGGGCAGGACACGGTACGCGGCGGGGGAACTCCGGGCCGCGACTGAGGTCGCCGAGGTCACAGTCCCGGCCGGCAACCGTCACCCCGCCTCCACTCGTCTCACCCGTTGCACTGCCGTACGGCCGCCCGCGTGGGACGTGGGATGTCCCACACTCCGGGCGTCATTGGAACGGGATGAACCGGGCAGGGCGTTGTAGGTGACTACGGGGATCCGTGTGCCCTCGGCGGGCGGAGACCGGGATTCGGCGACGATGGAGAAGCGTGTGATGACGGACCGTAGGCGGCGCAGGGGTCTCATGGCCGCGTCCGCCCTGCTCGGCGGTGTGATGGTGCTCTCCGCCTGCAACGACTCGGGCGGCAGCAGCGGCGCCGACTCGGGCGGGGGCAAGAAGCAGCAGCAGGTCGACGAGGCCGCCGCGAAGAAGACCTCCGAAGCCCGGATCAAGATCTCCCCGAAGGACGGCTCGGACAACGCCAGCATCAACAACGATGCCAAGGTCACCGTCAGCAAGGGCACGCTCAGCAAGGTCACCATGACCGGCAAGGACGGCACCGCGGTCGACGGCCGGATATCGGCGGACAAGAAGACCTGGACGCCGACCGGTGCGCTCGCCCGCGCCACCACCTACAAGGTCACCGTCGCCGCCGCTGACTCCGAGGGTCGCGTCGCCCACGAGAACGCCTCCTTCACCACCGTCTCCCCGGCCAACAGCTTCATCGGGAACTTCACCCCCGAGAACGGCGCCACCGTCGGCGTCGGGATGCCCGTGTCGATCAACTTCGACAAGGCCATCACCAACAAGAGCGCCGTGCAGAAGGGCATCACCGTCTCCACCACCAGCGGCCAGGAAGTCGTCGGCCACTGGTTCAACGGCAACCGCCTCGACTTCCGCCCCGAGAAGTACTGGCAGGGGGGCTCCACCGTCACCCTCAAGCTGAACCTCGACGGCGTCGAGGGCGCCAACGGCGTCTACGGCGTGCAGCAGAAGACCGTCTCCTTCAAGATCGGCCGCAACCAGGTCTCCGTGGTCGACGCCAAGTCGAAGACCATGAAGATCACCCGGGACGGCAGGGTCGTCAAGACCATCCCGATCTCCGCCGGCTCCCCGGACAACAAGACCTACGAAGGCCAGATGGTGATCTCCGAGAAGTTCAAGGAGACCCGGATGAACGGCGCCACCGTCGGCTTCACCGACGACGACGGCAAGGGCGAGTACGACATCAAGGACGTACCGCACGCCATGCGCCTCTCCAGCTCCGGCACCTTCATCCACGGCAACTACTGGGGCGGCCCCGGCGTCTTCGGCAACGCCAACACCAGCCACGGCTGCGTCGGCCTCCAGGACAAGAAGGGCGCCAACGACCCCAAGACGCCGGGCGCTTGGTTCTACAACAACTCCCTCATCGGCGATGTCGTCGTCGTGAAGAACACCGGCGACAAGACCGTCCAGCCGGACAACGGCCTCAACGGCTGGAACCTCGACTGGTCCCAGTGGAAGGCCGGCTCCGCCGCCTGATCCTCCGACCGCTGTCCGGTCACCGCTGTCCGGTCACCGCCGTCCGGCCGTGACCGGTCAGGCGGGGTACGGGGCTCTCCGTCCCGTACCCGTGCCGATGGCCCGCATCCCGTGGGGCGCTTCCAGGGGTGCGGGCCGACGCATGTACGCCCTGGGGAGACCGTTGCCATGCCCCCCGCCGGCACCGGTTCCGGCACGACCGGTTCCCGTGCCCGCCGGCTCCGGCACCACCGGCTCGGCCACCACCGTTCGCGTCGGGCGGAACGTCGTGGCGGTGCCCGGTGTGGCCCGGGCTCCTACCCTGGGGAGGTGAGCAGCCACGCGCCGAACCGAGCCCGCGTCCTCCCCCACTACCCGGCCACCACCGCCCCCGCCGCCCCATCCGGCGCCCGGGAACCGCTCTGGCGGAACCTCGTCGGCGACGTCCTGCGGCGCCGCCGTCTCGACCAGCAGCGCACCCTCAAGGAGGTGGCGCAGGCCGCCCGGATCTCCATGCCGTACCTCTCCGAGGTGGAACGCGGCCGCAAGGAGGCATCCTCCGAGGTGCTGGCCGCCGCCGCGCACGCCCTCGGACTGGGCCTGGCCGATCTACTGGCCCTGGTCCACGGCGAGTTGCTCCGCGCGGCCGAGGCCTGCCGACCGGCGTCCGACCCGGTGCCGCGTCCGGTACCCCGCGGCACCGGCCCCCGCCGCGGCCCCGGTACGGAGCCCTCGGCCGCGGCCGCCCAACTCCCCGCAGAGGCCGACGCGGCCCCGGAGCCGGCGGTCTCGACCCGCCCCGAACGCCGTACCGAGCCCCGCACCAGGACCGTGGCCGTCACCGCCCGCACCGCCGCCGGCCTGATCCGCCCCGGCACCACGCGCCTGCACCGCCCTGACCTCCGCCTCGTGGCATAGGCCGGACACGACCCGGGCGGGCGCGGCGCCGGATGGGGCCTTGGGCGCGCCCGCATCCGCAGTGCGACTGGCACCGCCAAGTCGCACAGGACGACCGCGAGGAGCTCCGCGTGGACCATCGGGACGTCGATTCCGCCGTGGCAGAGATGCTGCGGGTGCTCAGCCCCTTCACCACCGAGGACTGGACGGTTCCGGCGGGACCGCTTGAGTGGACCTGCCGGCAGACGGCAGCGCACATCGGACACGATCTGCTGGCCTACGCAGGGCAGTTGACAGCACAGCCCGTCGACGCCTACCTCCCCTTCGACCTGAAGATCCACCCCTCCGCCTCACCGGCCGAGGTACTCCTGGCCGTCGCCGCCTGCGGTGGGTTGCTGAGCAGCGCGTTGGCCACCGCCAGTCCGACCCTGCGGGCCTGGCACTGGGGCCCGTGCGACCCCGGGGGATTCGCGGCGATGGGCGTGGCCGAAACCCTGCTCCACACCCACGACATCACGCGGGGACTGTCCGTGGACTGGCTGCCACCAGCACCGCTGAGCGCAGCCGTACTCGACCGGCTCTTCCCCGACGCTCCGGCCGGAGACCCACACAGGTACTTCTCTGGTGCACCGGCCGCGGCGAACTCGACGGCCTCCCTCGCCGAACCTCCTGGAGGTGGGAAGCCGCACGATCGGACTGAGCAGGCCCTTACCGGCGAACTGCGCCCGACACAGCGCTAGTTGGGCGTTACCGGTGAGCGTTCCGCGGTGGCGGGGTGGATGGTCAGGCGGCGGCGGTCGGGAGGCGGCGTGGGGTGAGGACCTCGTCGGCCAGGCCGTATGCCACTGCCTCCTCCGCGGTGAAGACCTTGTCCCGGTCGGTGTCCGCTCTGAGCGTCGCCACCTCGTGGCCGGTGTGCCGGGAAAGGACCTCCTCGATCTGGGCGCGGATCCGGACCATCTCCTTCGCCTGTAGCGCCAGATCGGACACTGTGCCCTGCTGCCCGCCGCTCGCCGGCTGCCCCAACAGGACCCGCGCATGTTCCAGTACGAAGCGCCGCCCCGGATCGCCCCCGGCCAGCAGCACCGTCGCCGTCGACGCGGCCTCCCCCACACAGAAGGTGGAGATCGGTGCCCGCACATAGGACATGGTGTCGTAGATGGCCATCAGCGAAGTGACCGAGCCGCCGGGGGAGTTGAGGTAGATCGAGATCTCCCGGTCCGGAGCTGCGGACTCCAGGTGGAGAAGCTGGGCGATCACCACATTGGCCACACCGTCGTCGATCTCGGTGCCGACGAAGATGATCCGCTCGTTGAGCAGGCGACTGAAGACGTCATAGGACCGCTCGCCCTGCGGGGTGCGCTCCACGACATGCGGAATCGTGTACTGCCCCATGGCTCAGACCCCCAGTCCGATCTGGCGGCGCGGGCCGGACGGCCGCACCTCGGCGAGCGTGCTGACCACCCGGTCGACCATCCCGTACTCCCTGGCCTGCTCGGCGGTGAACCAGCGGTCCCGGTCCCCGTCGCGGGAGACGGTCTCCTCGCTCTGGCCGGTGTGCTCCGCGGTGATCCGCTCGATGGTCCGCTTGGTGAACTCCAGGTTCTCCGCCTGGATCGTGATGTCCGCGGTGGTACCGCCGACACCGCCCGACGGCTGGTGCATCATGATCCGCGCATGGGGCAGCGCGTACCGCTTGCCGCGGGTGCCGACGCTCAGCAGGAACTGCCCCATGCTGGCGGCGAACCCCATCGCCAGCGTGGACACGTCGTTCGGGATCAACTGCATCGTGTCGTAGATGGCGAGGCCCGCGGACACTGCGCCGCCGGGGCTGTTGATGCAGAGGGTGATGTCGGCCTTGGGGTCCTCCGCGGAGAGGATCAGCAACTGGGAGCAGACCCGGTTCGCGGACACCTCGTCCACCTGGGTGCCGAGCAACACGATGCGCTGGTTGAGGAGTTGGGCGGCCAGGTGGTCGTCCAGCGGGGTGGCGGAGGTGTCACCGTCCGCCGCGCGGGGCGGACGGGCCGAGGCCCGGGCGCTGTGGGCGTGCGCTGGGGATGCTGTGGTCATGGGTCCTCCCGGCGCGCGGCCGTCGGCCCTCTGACCGGCCGAGCTGCAAAAGCCGCGCTGCCTCCACACTCCCCGTCCGACCCCCGCCGGAGAAGCCCGCTCGGCCCGTGGCAGATCCGCCGACAGCAGAGCAACCGGACGGCGCCCTGCCCTCTGGAGCGCTAGGCCGGGGGGAGACTCAGGAGGTGGCGGTGGGCGGGGTGCCCGGGGTGGTCAGCGAGGGGGTGGCTTGGACGAAGGACGTCCAGGACGCCGGGTGCAGCGCGAGACCCCGCCGGAGCCGGTCCTTGCCGTCCCGTACCCGGACCCGCCCACCGGCCGCAGACGTTTCGGCCGCCCCGAGAGCGACCTCGACGCAGGCCGGCCCCATCGAGTCGCAGTGACTGGAAACCTGCCAGGTGGTTGCGGACACTCTCATCTCCTCAAGCTCGGTGACGCGGTGACGCGGTGACGCGGTGACGTCGTGAGGTGGAGAACTTGACGGTCACAGCTGTGGCGCGGTGATTTCGTGGCGCCGAGGCCGGGGCGGTGGCCGGTGGGTCTGGTGACAGGCTGGTCAGTTGATCCGGTGGTTGTCCGGGCGGGGTATGGCCAGCTCGGTGATGCCGAGGTCGCGGCGCATGGTCTGCCGAACCGCGTACAGGCCCTCCGAAGCGTGCTCTATTCGTGCCTGGATGTCATCGAGAGACGCCGATGCCGATGCCGACCCCGACTCCGTATCGGGTGCCGAGACCTGTCCCTCGTGCTCACCCAGCAGGTAGTGCACCCGGTACAACTGCTGCACGACACTGCTGCTCGCCAGCAGCACATCGTCCGGGACCACCATCTGCGCCTCGGCGTACGCCTCGCGCAGCGCCTGGCGTGCCGCCTCGCGCTCCTCTGTCTGTCCTGCCGGAGCCGGGCCCGCCCGCAGCACCCCGAGGTGCTTGGACACCGTGTAGTGGAACTGCCGCAGCCGATGGTTGAACGCGGTGTACGCCGCCCGCCGTTCCTGCACCGTCTCCCGGTGCTCGGCCGCCGCCCGCTCGGCCTCCCGCTCGCGCTGCGCATGGTCCAGCTCCAGCGACTTGGCCCGCAGCGCGCTCCGGTGCGCCAGCACTCCCGACAGGAGTGTCCCGACCACACCCACAACGGCCACGGTCAGCGCGACGACGGAGGAACCCATGCCCTCAAACTACCCCGACTCCCCTGCATACGGGGGCAGTTGGGGCAGCTCAGCTCCCCCTCAGCCCTCGGCGGGCGCCACCCCGATCGGGCAGGAGACCCCCGTCCCGCCGATGCCGCAGTATCCGGCCGGGTTCTTGTCCAGGTACTGCTGGTGGTACGGCTCGGCCGGGTAGAACGGGCGATCGTCGGCGGGCAGGATCTCGGTGGTGATGTTGCCGTGGCCGGAGCCGGTGAGGACCTGCTGGTAGGCCGTGCGGGAGGACTCGGCGGCGGCGCCCTGCTCCGGGGTGTGCGGGTAGATCGCGGAGCGGTACTGGGTGCCGACGTCGTTGCCCTGGCGGAAGCCCTGGGTCGGGTTGTGCGCCTCCCAGAACACCTTCAGCAGTTGCTCGTAGCTGATCCGCGCCGGGTCGTACACCACGCGGACGGCTTCGGTGTGCCCGGTGCGGCCCGAGCAGACCTCCTCATAGGTCGGGTTCGGCGTGTGGCCGCCCTGGTAGCCGACGAGGGTGGTCCACACGCCGTCGGTCTCCCAGAACTTCCGTTCGGCGCCCCAGAAGCAGCCCAGGCCGAAGTCCGCCACCGCCAGGCCCGCCGGGTAGGGGCCGAGCAGCGGGTTGCCGAGGACGGTGTGGCGTTCGGGGACCGCGAAGGCCGGTTCCGGGCGGCCGCGGAGGGCCTGGTCCGGGGTGGGCAGCACGGGCGTACGACCGAAGATCATTTCTGTTCGCTCTCCTCGGGGCGGGGACCAGCGGACGACGGGCGATCAGCGGCGGGCGGCGCGACCGTCCTGGGACCGCGAGGACGATCGTCCGCGGACCGCTCGTCCGCAGACCACTACGGCAATCCGTAAAGGGACAACGAAGAACGGGCACCGCGGATTCCCCACCCGGCTCCCCGGGGCGGTGTCACTGCGGCAGGGTGGCCGGGCTGCCACCGTTGGCCTCGTAGCCGGCCACGGCGAGGGCGCGGAAGATCGCGTAGTCCGCGGCCGGGTCGGCGGCGAGGGTCCAGGGCAGGGCACCGACATGGCCGTCGACGTGTATCAACTGGTCCATGGCCTCGCCCCAGCGTTCGCCCTGCACCAGGAAGAACAGCAGCAGATGGCAAACGTGTGCGGTCATCGGGTCGTCCGGGCGGGCCGAGTGCACGGCGAACTGGGCGCCCTGCACGGCCTTGGTGACGACCTCGCTCTGATGGAAGCCGCGCACCAGATTGACCTCCGGCAGATGCTCGTACACAGCGAACAGCGGCATCGCCGACAGCAGGGAGCCGCCGGGAGCGCGGGCCGCGGCGGCCTCCGCGAAGGAGTACGCCTCGGCGCGGGAGCCGTGCCACTTCTCGCACCAGTAGTGCAGCGCCGCCAGATGCGCGCCCATATGGGACGGTGCCCGGTCCAGGATCTTCAGCCAGAGCTGCTCGAACTCGGCCTGCGGATAGGCCAGTCCACGCGCGATGGACAACTCGATGATGTACGGCACCGGGTCGCCGGGGGAGAGCAGCGCGGCCTGCGCGCAGGCCTCCCGGGCCTCTTCGAGGATGATGCGGAACTCGTCGGTGCCTGCCGTCGAGGTGCGCCACGCCTGCTGCACCAGGAACTCCGCGTGCACCGCCGCGCCGCCCGCGTCCTTGGGCGACTCCGTCCGCCACACCCGCAGCCACTGCCCGCCCGGGCTCTCGCTCACCCCGCCGGGCCGCTGCTGGAGCTCCAGTGCGCCGGCACCCGCGAAGGCCTGCACCCGCTGCCAGCGCAGCTCGCCCTCCATCTCGGTGCCGGCCAGGAGCTGCGCCGCGGCCCGCCAGTCCTGGGTGCGCTGCACCATGTCGAGGACGTCCGTCAGGTCCTGGTCGGGGCCCGGCATCCGGATGTCCAGGTCTTCCTGGCGCACGAAACCGTAGTCGGACGGGTCCGCCGCGTCCGGTGCGGACGGGCTGACCAGTCGGAGCCCGCCCCGCCTGCGCAGTACGAAGGGGCCGAGGGCGGCCGCGAACAGCCCCATCGCGATGAGGACCCAGAGAATCGCCATGGCACCAGCGAACCAGAACGCGGGGGCGATTGGCGAACCCGTCCCCGCGGGCTTGCACAAGGGGCCTCGTCGGTCGCGCCGCCGCATTACCCTCGCCCCATGAACGACTCGCGCGACAGGCAGAACTTCGAGACCGTGGCGATCCACGCGGGCAACACCGCCGACCCGCAGACCGGGGCCGTGGTGCCGCCGATCTACCAGGTCTCCACGTACAAGCAGGACGGTGTGGGCGGGCTGCGCGGCGGCTACGAGTACAGCCGCAGCGCCAACCCGACGCGGACCGCGCTGGAGGAGAACCTCGCCGCGCTGGAGGGCGGCCGCCGCGGGCTGGCCTTCGCCTCCGGGCTGGCCGCGGAGGACTGCCTGCTGCGGACCCTGCTGTCCCCCGGTGACCATGTGGTGATCCCGGACGACGCCTACGGCGGCACCTTCCGGCTGTTCGCCAAGGTCGTCTCCCGCTGGGGTGTGGAGTGGTCGGTGGCGGACACCGCCGATCCGGCGGCGGTCCGCGCGGCGATCACCCCGCAGACCAAGCTGGTGTGGGTGGAGACCCCGTCGAACCCGCTGCTCGGCATCACCGACATCGCCGCGGTGGCCGAGGTGGCGCGATCCGCCGGGGTGCGTCTGGTGGTGGACAACACCTTCGCCAGCCCCTACCTCCAGCAGCCGCTGGCGCTGGGCGCAGATGTGGTGGTGCACTCCACGACGAAGTACATGGGCGGCCACTCGGATGTGGTGGGCGGTGCGCTCGTCACCGGGGACGAACAACTCGGTGAGGAGCTGGCGTTCCACCAGAACGCGATGGGCGCGGTGGCCGGCCCGTTCGACGCCTGGCTGGTGCTGCGCGGCATCAAGACGCTGGCGGTGCGCATGGACCGGCACGGTGAGAACGCGGCCCGGGTGGCGGAGATGCTGTCCCGGCACCCGAAGGTGAGCCAGGTGCTCTACCCGGGGCTCGCGGAGCACCCTGGTCATGAGATCGCGGCCAAGCAGATGCGGTCGTTCGGGGGCATGGTGTCCTTCCGGGTACGGGGCGGGGAGGAGGCGGCGGTCGAGGTGTGCAACCGGGCCGAGCTCTTCACCCTGGGGGAGTCGCTGGGCGGTGTGGAGTCGCTGCTTGAGCACCCGGGCCGGATGACGCACGCTTCGGCGGCCGGGTCAGCACTTGAGGTGCCGGGGGACTTGGTACGGCTCTCGGTGGGCATCGAGTCGGGCGACGACCTGGTGGCGGACCTGAAGCAGGCCCTGGGCTGAGGCACCCGCAGCCGAGCCGGGCCGCCCCGCGCCGGGCGCCCGGCTCCGCCGCCGATCGTCGTGGAGCCGGTTCTCGTGGAGTTGATCGACGGGGAGCCGATCGACGGGGAGCCGATCGACCGGGTCCGGTCGACGTCGGGCTGATCGTTGGTCGAGTTGATCGTTGTGCATGAGTGGCACTCTGCGCTCAACCCGGGTGGAGTCACCATCGGGCGAGGGGTGGATCCCGGGTGGAGTCACCAACCGGTGAGGGGTGGAGTGATCTCCGAAGGCGGCTCCACCCAGGGGCGGGCCACGGCAGCCCAGACCGTGAACGCGACCACCGCCGCGAAGACCAGTGCCCACAGCACCCGCCGGGCCACCGCCCGCCGCCGGGCCAGTCGCCGGCCACGCCGTACCGAGGCCGCGCAGAGACCGGGCGGGAGCGGGGTGTGGCCGCTCTCCAGCAGTTCGCGCACCGCGGCCTCGCGGCGGTCGTAGCGGCTCATGACGGCCTCGGTCCGGCCGGTCCGGCGAGGGCCGAGGGGGCCTCGGCCGGAGGGTGGAGAAGGGTGGAGACGGCCCGGGCGCAGAGGGCCCGCACCCGTTCCGGAGGCAGTCCGAGCAGCGCCGCGGTCTGCTCCTCGGCGACCCCTTCGTACAGGCGCAGGACGAGGATCAGGCGTTCCTGCGGGCCGAGTCGACGGAGTACGCCGCGCGGACCGGGGCGTTCCGGGCGGCGTGGGGACCGCCGCAGGCGGGTCCGGAGGGCCTGCGGCAGATGCGGATGCGGCAGATGTGCGCGCGGTTTCGGGACGGCGGTGGGCCGGGGCGCGCTGCCGTACTGGTGCCAGGCGGTGCGGGCGAAGCGCAGGGCGAGCTGCTGGCGGGTGCAGGCGTACGGGTCCTCGCCGTGCAGCCGGTCCCAGACGGCGTAGGTGTGGGCCAGGGCCGCGGTCAGCAGCCGGCGGGCGCGCGGGTTCTCCTCGGGCGACTCCGCGGTGAGCAGGGTCGCGGCGTGCAGCAGCCGGCTGCCCGCGCCCGCGACGAACGCCTCGAACTCCCGCGCCCGGCGGGCCTCGTGCGCCGTGTGCCGGTGGTGCACGTGCGCCTCCCGCCTGCCAGAGCGCCCGCGGGACCTTCACCGGCCCCGCGTCCCGTCCCCATCTGAGTCCAGCCGGGGGCCGGGGTCAAGGGGCAGGGAGAGGTGCTGCGGAGGTGCTATCCCTCGCCGTTCGCGTCCGGTGTACCGCCGGGGCCCGTGGTGTGCTGGCGGCTGGAGAGGGCGGTGTTGAAGCGGGTGAGCAGGGTGCAGAACTGCTCACGCTCGGACTCGTCCCAGTCCTCGGTGAGTTCGGCCATGAGGGTGCGGCGGGAGGCGCGGACCTGGGTCAGTCTGGCGTGGCCGCGCGGCGACAGCTCCAGGACGACCGCGCGCCCGTCGTCCGGGTGCGAGGTCCGCTTGACCAGCCCGCTGTCGACCAGCGGCGCCACCTGCCGGGTGACGGTGGAGGAGTCGATGCCCATACCGGCGGCGAGTGCCTTGACGCCCATCGGGCCTTCGTGGTCGAGGCGGTTGAGCAGCAGATAGGCGGCGCGGTCCATGGAGTTGCGGTGCTGCCCGGTGCCGCCGAGCCGCGTCTGCTCGGCCCGGCGGGCGAACAACGCCACCTGGTGCTGCATCAGTTCGAGAAGGCCGGTATCGCCGGCTGTCGTCATGTCCATCGACATTTCCGGTGTTGTGGGCATGGCCGGGGGCTCACTTCGTGCGGGACTGGCGGGCTGGGGGACAGAGTACGCGGCCGGGGTGCGACCGGTACCCGTGCGGCGAAAACAGGATGAGGGCACTCCGCTCGGCGCGAGGCGCCCTCGATGAGCTGCGAGACTTGCCGATATGAGCTACGGCAAGGCTGACCCCGCGCGGACCGTGACCCTGGACGATGTGCGGGGCGCGCAGAAGATGCTGTCGGGGGTGTCCCGCGTGACGGCCGTGGAGGGCAGCCGCCATCTGTCCCAACTGGTGGGCGCGCCCGTCCGGTTCAAGTGCGAGAACCTCCAGCGCACCGGTTCGTTCAAGCTGCGCGGCGCCTATGTGCGGATCGCTGGGCTGCTGCCGGAGCAGCGGGCGGCGGGGGTGGTCGCGGCCAGTGCCGGCAACCACGCGCAGGGCGTCGCCCAGGCCTCCGCACTGCTCGGCGTCGCCGCCACGGTCTTCATGCCGGTCGGCGCCCCGCTGCCGAAGGTCGCCGCGACCAGGGAGTACGGGGCGCAGGTGCGGCTGGAGGGGCAGGTGGTGGACGAGACGCTGGCCGCGGCGGAGGAGTACGCCGCCAGGACGGGCGCCGTCTTCATCCACCCCTTCGACCACCCGGACGTCGTGGCGGGGCAGGGCACCGTGGGCCTGGAGATCCTGGAGCAGTGCCCGGAGGTGCGGACCATCGTGGTGGGGGTGGGCGGGGGCGGTCTGGCGGCGGGGATCGCGGTGGCGGTGAAGTCGCTGCGGCCGGATGTGCGGCTGGTGGGGGTGCAGGCGGCGGCCGCGGCGGCCTATCCGCCCTCGCTCGCCGCGGGCCGGCCGGTGACGGTCGAGCCGTGGGCCACCATGGCCGACGGGATCAAGGTGGGGCGTCCCGGCGATGTGCCGTTCGGCCTGCTGGCGGACCGCCTGGACGAGCTGCGCACGGTGACCGAGGACGAGTTGTCGCGGGCGCTGCTGCACTGCCTGGAGCGGGCGAAGCTGGTGGTGGAGCCGGCGGGGGCGAGCCCGGTGGCGGCGCTGCTGAGCGATCCGGAGTCGTTCGAGGGCCCGGTGGTGGCGCTGCTGTCCGGTGGGAACGTGGACCCGCTGCTGCTCCAGCGCATTCTGCGGCACGGAATGTCGGCGGCGGGCCGCTATCTGGCGGTGCGGCTGCGGCTGCTGGACCGGCCGGGCGCGCTGGCCACGCTCCTGGGGGTGTTGTCAGTGGCGGATGCCAATGTGTTGGACGTGAGCCACGTACGGACCGATCCGCGGCTCGGGCTCACGGAGGCGGAGGTGGAGCTGCACCTGGAGACGAAGGGCCCGGAGCACTGCGCCGAGGTGGACCGGGCGCTGCGGAAGGCGGGCTATCGCGTCATCGACTGAGGCCCTGGCGGGTTCGGACCCGCCGGCTCGTACTGGTCGATGCCGGTACGGAAGCCTGTTGAATGACGCGATGTATCGCGTTATGGTGTGGCGGTCGGCGTCGCTCGGGTCTAGGCTCAGCGCGCGCCATACCCGACATATATCCATCTTTCCGCCCTGTCCTGGGCGGTGAGTGAACAGGGGAGGAATCCATGCCAGGCGCCATCTACGCCGAGGGGCTGGTGAAGACCTTCGGTGACGTAAGGGCTCTGGACGGCGTCGATATCGATGTCCCCGAGGGCACCGTGCTGGGCCTTCTCGGGCCCAACGGCGCGGGCAAGACCACCGCCGTCCGCTGTCTCACCACCTTGCTGCGCCCCGACAGCGGCAAGGCGCTCGTGGCCGGTATCGACGTGCTCAGCAGACCCGACGACGTACGGCGCTCCATCGGCCTGTCCGGCCAGTTCGCCGCCGTGGACGAGTACCTCACCGGCCGGGAGAACCTCCGGATGGTCGCCGAGCTGTACCAGATGCGGTCCAAGCAGGCCAAGGCGCGCGCCTCGGAACTGCTGGAGCGCTTCGGTCTCGCCGACGCCGCCGACCGCACCACCAAGACCTACTCCGGCGGGATGCGCCGCCGGCTCGACCTGGCGGCCGCCCTGGTCGTCTCCCCACCGGTGATGTTCATGGACGAGCCGACCACGGGCCTCGACCCCAGGAACCGCCAGGCCCTGTGGGAGGTCATCCAGGAGCTGGTGGCCGGCGGCACCACCCTCCTGCTCACCACCCAGTACCTGGAGGAGGCCGACCGGCTGGCGCACGACATCTGCGTCATCGACCACGGCCAGGTCATCGCCCGCGGCACCTCCGACCAGCTCAAGGCGCGCACCGGCGGGGAGCGCGTCGAGGTGGTGGTCCACGAGCGGGAGCACATCGCCGTCGCCGACGGCATCCTCCGCGGTTTCGGCAAGGGCGAGACCTCGGTGGACGAGCACACCCGCAAGCTGACGGTGCCGGTCACCGGCGGCGCCAAGCTGCTCGCCGAGATCATCCGCGAACTGGACGCCAGAGGTATCGAGATCGACGACATCGGTCTGCGCCGCCCCACCCTCGACGACGTGTTCATCTCCCTCACCGGCCACGCGGCCGAGGTCGAGGCGGAGAACGGGGAGCGGCACGACCAGCAGGAGCAGGACGGCCGGGGCCAGGGCGGCCGCGGCCGGTCGAAGCGCAGCAAGAAGGAGCCGCAGGCATGACCGCCGTCACCGACACCGTGCCCGGCCCGGCCCCGAGAGGCGCGGGTGGCTTCGGCCGGTCCGTGCGCGACTCGCTGGTCGTGGCCCGGCGCAACCTCATCCGTATGACCCGCATCCCCGAAGTCGTCATCTTCGGACTGATCCAGCCGATCATGTTCGTGGTGCTGTTCAGCTATGTCTTCGGCGGCTCGCTGAGCATCGGGGGCTCCACCAACGCCCAGACCTACCGCGAGTTCCTGATGGCGGGCATCTTCGCGCAGACCGTCACCTTCGCCACCGCGGGCGCCAGCGCCGGTATCGCCGACGACATGCAGAAGGGCCTTATCGACCGCTTCCGCTCACTGCCCATGGCACGCGGCGCGGTCCTCACCGGCCGCACCCTGGCCGATCTGGTGCAGACGGCGCTCACGCTGATGGTGCTGGCGGTCGTCGCGGTGCTGGTCGGCTGGCGTACCCACACCGACGCCGGCCAGGTCCTCGCCGCCTTCGCCCTGCTGCTTCTGCTGGGGTACGCGTTCACCTGGATCGGCGCGCTCATCGGGCTCTCGGTGCGCACTCCGGAGGCGGCGACCTCGGGCGGGCTGGTCTGGCTCTTCCCGGTCACCTTCGTCTCCAACGCCTTTGTCCCCACGACCAATATGACGCCCTGGCTGCGGCACATCGCGGAGTGGAATCCGTTCAGCGCCACGGTGCAGGCGGCCCGGAAGCTCTTCGGCAATCCCGGTGTGGTGGACTCCCCGGCCTGGCCCATGCAGCATCCCGTGTGGGCCTCGCTGATCTGGTCGGCGGTGATCGTCGCGGTCTTCCGCACCCTCGCCGTCCGCAAGTACCGCAATGCCACCGGCTGACGGCCGCCCCCGCGGTCCCCGCCCGCTCGCCGGGTCCGGGTACGGGACCGCCCCCGGTCCGTCCGTGCGGAGGGGCCGGGGGCGGGGTGATGCCGTGGCCGTCAGCCGGTGTAGGGCTTGGCGGCCAGGATGCGTACTGAGGCGAACTTGCCGTTCGGCAGCTCGTACTGGGCATCGTCACCGACCTTCTTGCCGTTGACCCCGGTGCCCAGGGGCGACTGCGGGGAGTACGTCTCGATGTCGGCGCTGGCGTACTCGCGGGAGGCCATCAGGAAGGTCAGGGTGTCGTCATCGTCGCCGTCGAAGGCGATGGTCACGACCATGCCCGGCTCGACGATCCCGTCGTCGGCGGGGGGCTCGCCCACCTTGGCCTGCTCCAGCAGCTGGGTGAGCTGGCGCACTCGGAGCTCCTGCTTGCCCTGCTCTTCCTTGGCCGCGTGGTACCCGCCGTTCTCGCGCAGGTCCCCCTCCTCGCGCGCCGCCTCGATCTTCTTGGCGATCTCGACGCGCGCGGGACCAGACAGGTGCTCCAGCTCGGCCTTGAGCTGGTTGTACGCCTCCTGGGTCAGCCAGGTGACGTTCTCGCTGGTCTGGGTCACAGGTGCTCCTCGTAGGTACTGGGAATACAAAGCATCGCCCTACCCAGAAGGATGTTCCTTCTCAGGTGGGCGAAACCACGAGCCTAACAATTCCGGCGGGAAAGGGGGAGGACATAAGCCGTCAGCAAGCAGTCAACGCAGGTCAGGCCCGGTCATCGGGCGGTGCCCGGCAGTGCCGCGAGCGCCCTCGCGGGCCGCGGCGGCGGTCCGCTCAGCCGGCCTGGCAGCCGACCAGCTCGGCGCTGGTGCCGCGGGCCGTGGTGCGCAAGGTCACCACCGTGTCGATCCGGGACCGGTGCTGGCCGAAGCGGAAGTCGGCCCGGCCGACCTCACTGCCGTCCGCGGCCAGTGACCGAAGGGTGCAGTAGCCGCCGGTGCCGGCGTCCTTGTGGACCTCAAGATGTGCCTCGACCGCGGAGTCGGAGACCGCCTTGAACTTGATCACCTCGGCGCTGATCTTCGTCCCGGTGATGTAGCCGTAGCCGAACCACGCCACGGCGCCGATCAGCAGTACGCCCAGGACGGCGCCGATGCGGCGCAGGGTGCGGTCGGTGCGCTGGTCCCGGGTGCGGCCGTACCGGTCGGCGGGGGCGGGTGCGGCCGGGCCGCTGGTGTCGCCGGCGCGCACCGCAGTCATGATCGTCCTCCCGGGCGGGGTGAGGGACGGCAGTCCCGGAATTATTCCTCCCCCGATTCGGTCACTATAGAAGCCGCCGGAACGCCGCCCGGCACCGGAGTCCCCGCCGGGTGCGGGGCGCGACACCGATGACACCGATGGCATCGACGACATCACCGAGGATCGAGTCTTGACTGAGCAGCTACGACTGATGGCCGTCCACGCCCACCCCGACGACGAGTCGAGCAAGGGTGCGGCGACGATGGCGAAGTATGTGTCCGAGGGGGTGGACGTGCTGGTCGTGACCTGCACGGGCGGCGAGCGCGGCTCCATCCTCAACCCGAAACTCAAGGGCGACGCCGCCATCGAGGAGAACATCCACGAGGTGCGCCGCAAGGAGATGGACGAGGCCCGCGCCATCCTCGGCGTGCGGCAGAAGTGGCTGGGCTTTGTGGACTCCGGGCTGCCGGAGGGCAATCCGCTGCCGCCACTGCCCGAGGGCTGCTTCGCGCTGGAGGACCTCGACAAGGCCGCCGGCCGTCTGGTCCGCTCCATCCGCGCCTTCCGCCCGCAGGTCATCACGACCTACGACGAGAACGGCGGCTACCCGCACCCCGACCACATCATGACCCACAAGATCACCATGGTGGCCTTCGAGGGCGCCGCGGACGCGGAGAAGTACCCCGAGGCCGAGTACGGGCCGGTCTTCCAGCCGTTGAAGCTCTACTACAACCAGGGCTTCAACCGGCCCCGGACGGAGGCGCTGCACGAGGCGCTGCTGGCCCGCGGTGTGGAGTCGCCGTACGGGGAGTGGCTGAAGCGGTGGGACCAGTTCGAGCGGGTGGAGCGGACGCTGACCACGCATGTGCCGTGCGCGGACTTCTTCGAGACGCGGGACCGGGCGCTGATCGCGCACGCCACCCAGATCGACCCCGAGGGCGGCTGGTTCCGGGTGCCGATGGAGATCCAGAAGGAGGTCTGGCCCACCGAGGAGTACGAGTTGGCGAAGTCCCTGGTGGATTCCGCTCTCCCCGAGGACGACCTCTTCGCGGGCATCCGCGACAATGCCTGATATGAGCGCAAGCCTGAGCCTGGCAATGACGCATCTCGCCCCCCTCGCCAAGGAGGTGGACGAGAACAAGGTCACCCCCGGCGTCCTCGGATTCATCGTCTTCGCGGTGATGGCGCTGGGTGTGTGGGGGTTGATGAAGTCGATGAACCGCCATATGGGCAAGGTCGACTTCAAGGAGGCCCCCGAGGAGCCCGAGGCCGCCGAAGGGCAGAAGGACGAGAGCCAGAAGCCGGCCTCCGCCAAGGGCTGACCTCCGCCGGGAAACTGATCGCCGGGAACTGACCGCCGAGAGCTGACCGCCGCCGGGAGCACCCGGTTGCCGGTCAGGCTCCCTCCGGCACCGGCACGCCCATGATGTCCCGGGCGTGCCGGCTCGGCACCATCCCCAGGTGCCAGGCCTGCCAGCCGGTGTCCAGGTCTACACCGCGCTCCAGCATCAGCAGGTAGGCCTGCCCGTAGTCGTCCAGCTTGGGATCGCGGGACGGGTGCGGTTCGGCGAGCAGTTGGGCCAGCTCCTCCCGGGCGACCGCGGTGCCGATCTCCACCCCGCCGGGCGAGGCGTACGGGAGCAGGGTGCAGCGCAGGAAGCGGGCCCAGTCGCCGCCGCGCCGGTCGCCGTAGGAGGCGAAGAGGGCGGCCGCCTCGTCGCACAGGGCGAGTGCCTGGCCGGTGCGGACGTTGCCGGCGTCGACCACGGCCAGCTCCAGACAGGTCCAGGCCTCGCCGTGGGCCACGCCGATCCGCTGGAAGTCGGCGCGGGCGTCCACCAGCAACTGCCGGGCGAAACCGCTGTTGCGCAGCGAACCGGTCTGCGCGGCGCGCTGGTCCCGGGTGGCGCGCGCCGAGTGGTGCCGGGCGCAGGCCAGCCCGTACACGTCGCGGATGCGGGAGAACAGGCTGCGGGCGCGCTCCAGTTCGCGTACCGCCTGGCTCAGGTCGCCGGACTCCTCCAGGGACTGGCCCAGGTAGTAGCCGGTCCAGGCCTCACCGCGGGCGTCCTCGTTCTCCCGGTGCCGGGCCGCCGCCTGCCGCAGTGCGTCGGCGGCCCCCGCGGCCTCCCCGTCGAGCAGCATGGCGCGCGCCAGTTGGGTCATCGCCCAGGCCTCGCCGCGCGGGTCCCGGGTGCGGCCGTACAGCTCCAGGGCCTCGCGCAACTCGTGTTCCGCGCCCGGCACATCACCGCGGCGCAGCAGGGTCTGCCCCAACTGGTAGTGGGTCCAGGCCTCGCCGTGCACCGACTCGCCCGCCCGGTGCAACTCCAGTGCGGAACGCAGTAGTTGAAGCGCCTCGGCGAGCCGGGCCCGGTCCCGTTCCACCGCGGCCAGGGCGTGCTGGGTCCAGGCGCGGTCCGCGGCCAGCTCCGGTGCCGCCTGGAGTTCCAGGGCCTCCCGCAGTTTGGCGGCGGCGCCGTTCAGATCGCCCTGGTGGTGCAGGGTGATGCCGAGCGAGGTGAGGGCGCGGGCGGCACCCGCGTCATGGTGCGCCTCGAAGTACAGGTCGACCACGGACGCCAGGGTGGCCTGCGCCTTGTCCAGCTCGCCGAGCTGCCGCGCCGCGATCCCGGTACGCCACTGCACGCTGCGCACCAGCAGCCCCTGGTCCACGGCCTGGGTCAGCTCGTTGATCTCGCCGAGCCGGTACAGGTCGCCGCGGAGCAGGCAGTAGTCGCAGAGGGCGCCCAGCAGGTTCAGTACGGCGGCCTGGTCGACGCCCTCCGCGTGCCGCAGGGCCGCGGTGATGAAGCTCGACTCGTCGTCCAGCCAGCGCAGCGCCGCGTCGAGGGAGGTGAAGCCGTGCGGGCCGACCTGCCCGGCGTGGAAGGCGCTGTCGGCGCGGGTCGAGGTCTTGCCGTCGACGAGGCGGATCACCGAGTCGGCCAGCTCCGCGTAGTTGACGATGAGCCGCTCCTGGGCCGCGGTGCGCTCCGCGGGTTCCTCCTCGTCCAGCAGCCGGGCCTGGGCGAAGGACCGCACCGCGTCGTGCAGTTTGTAGCGAGTGCCGCGGACCGGGGTGACCAGGCCGGCCCCGGCCAGCGCGGTCAACTCCCGTGCGGCCGCGGCCTCGTCGGTGCCCAGCAGGGCCGCCGCGGCCGCCACCCCCAGCGAGGCGCGCCCCGCGAGCGCCAGCCGCCGCAGCAGCCGCCGCCCCGGTTCGGGCAGGTCGGAGTACCGCAGCCGCAGCACCCGCTCCGTCGGCTCCAGCGGTCCCAACGCGTCGAGATCCGCGGCGAGTTGGAGCGGGGTGCGGGTGCCGAGGGCGGAACCGGCGATGCGCAGCGCCAGCGGCAGCCCGCCGCACAGCTCCCGGACGCGGTCCGCGGCCTGCGCGTCGTACGGCCCGGCGTCGTCCTCCGCGGACTGGCGCAGGACCTCCTCGGCGGCCGCCTCGTCCAGTGCGGCGACCGGCAGCCGGTGCACCCAGGCCGGCAGGTCGGCGGGCAGGTCCAGCGGTCCGCGGGCGGTCACCAGGACCAGGCTGTCGGAGCGTTCGGGCACCAGGATCCGTACCTGCTCCGGGTCGCTGGCGTCGTCCAGCAGCACCGTCACCGCGAGGCCGGTCAGATGCCGGTGGTACAGCTCGGCGAGCCGCCGCACCTGCTGGTCCTGCTGTTCGCGGGCGGCCTGCTCGCGGAAGAGCAACTGCTCGCGGGGCGCGCCGAGCCGGTTCAGCAGATGCAGCAGGGCGTCCCGGGTGGACAGCGGCGGCGCGTCCGGGCTGTCCCCGCGCAGGTCCACCACGCACGCCCCGCGGAACTGGTCCCGCAGTTCGGCCGCCGCCCGCAGCGCCAGGGTGGTGCGTCCGGAGCCGGGCGGCCCGTGCAGCACCACCACGGTGGGCCGGGTCTCGGTGCTGGCGCGGGCCGCCCGCACCCACTGCGCGATCCGCCCCAGATCCGCCCGCCGCCCCGCGAACGGACCCTCGGGCGCGGGCAGTTGGCCGAAGGACCGCTCCAGTACGGAGCGCCGCTTGGCCGCCGCGCTCTTGTCCGTACGGCGCAGCCGGGGTGCGGGTTTCCTGGCGCTGCCGGAGTTCGCGGCCAGCATCCGCTGCTGGTCCAGGAAGGGGCGGATACCGCGCACTTCAAGTGCGGTCAGCCACTGGAGCCGCAGTTGTTCGGGTCCGCCGGGCTGGCCCAGGGCGCCCGCGTGGCGGCTCGCGGCCGGCAGATGGGCCGCGGTCGTCTTCGCCACCACGGCCGCCGCGCCCGCCACCACGACCGCGGCGCCCACTCCGACGGCCGCCCCGCCGCCGGTGCCCAGCGCCAGATCGAGCACACAGGCCGCCGCCCCGCCCGCGCCCGCCGCCACCAGCGCCGTACCCGGCCGCTCCCGGGCCAGCCGCTGCCCGAAGGTGAGCTGCCCGGCGGCCGCTTCGTCCAGGGAGCGCGCATACGCCGCGTACTCCTGGGCGGCCGCCTCGCCCATCCGGTCCAGTTCGGCGCGGGCCCGGCTCAGCAGCACCCCGCCGTCGAGTCGCCCGCCGGAGCGCCGTACTTCCTCCTCGACGGCGCGCCCCAACAGCCCCTCAGCCTCGGCCCGATGAGCCTCACGCATGTGATGTCCCCCTCCAGAGCCCGCAGTTGACACGACAAGTGTGCTGTGTACACCGCTCGGGCGCGAGGGGCCACCGTCCCAGCGGAGGCGAGGTGCCACCGACAGCGCCAACAGGCGCCCGCGTACGGACAGTTCACGATGAAGCGAACGCGGTCACCGCTCAGGAAGCGGCAGCCCGGAGGCAGAAGCGGACATCCCCGCCGGGCGGCCCGGCGAAGTACCGGGGCCGCCCGTCACAGCTCGTCGATCTGGACCAGGCCGTCCTGGATGGCGCGGGCCAGCAGGGCGGCCTTGGTGGGAGCCTCCCGGCCGCTCATCGCGTACTTGATCCGGATGTGTTCGAGATGGGTGTTGACGGTGCGCGGTGAGATGCCCAGCCGCTGGCCCACGAAGTCCTTGGACTCGGACTGGAACCACTCGATCAGTACCTCGGTCTCGCGCGCCGACAGCGTCGGGCGGCCGGTCGAGCGGTCACCGGCCAGCGCGCCCGCCAGCGACGGCGGGGTGTACGCACGGCCGGCGGCGGCGGTGACCGTGGCCTCCAGCAGGTGTTCGGCGCCCTCGGCCTTGGTCAGATAGCTCAGCGCCCCCAACTCCAGGCACTGCAGGGCGATCTCGTCGTCCGCGCGCATCGAGTAGACCACCACCCGCCGCCCCGCCTCGGCCAGCCGGCGCAGCTCGGTCATGGCCGGTGCGGGCCCGCCCAGATGCAGATCGAGGATCACCACATCGGCGGTGGCGCCCGCCCCGGTCCACGCGACCTGGACGTCGTCACCCGAGGCGACGACCCGGATCGACGGGCTGCCGCCGGTCAGCCAACTGGCCACCCCGGCCCGTACCGCGGGATGGTCGTCCACGATGACCGCGCTCAGCTCTGTTTCCCCCGCCATCTGGCCTCCAGCCGCAGGTAATCCCCGTAGACGCCGTACTCGACCCCGACCCGGCCGGTGGCGGCGGTGACCACGTCGGTCGAAGCGTCGGCCAGCACCGCTATACGTACCTCAGCGTCGGTACGCAGCACGCTCACCCTGGCATGACTCCGCGCCGCCGACAATGCCGCCACCACCGGTCCGGTCAGCTCATGGCGGACCTGCGAGGGCACCGGTACCGCCGCGCCGCTGATGGCGAACGACACGTCCACGCCCCGCCGCTCGGCCTCGTCCACACAGGCGGTGACCTCGTGCACCAGCGGGTCGGGCACCTCGTCGTTCTCGGCGAACAGCCGCCGCAACTGGGTCGCGGCCAGTGCGCACCGCCGCCGGGTGTCGCCGTCCCGCGGATCGAGCTCGCCGTCCGCCAGCCCCGCGAGCAGCGGCAGGGTGGAGCCCAACTGCCCTGCCACAGCGCTGCGTTGGCCTTCCTCCCACTGCTGCGCCAGCAGTACCCGGGTGATCAGCCGGTCCCGTTCCTCCGCGGCCTCGTCGGCCTCCTGGGTCTGCCGGCGCAGCACCCGGGTGATCACGATGACCGCCAGTTGGACATTGACCGCGCTGAACGCGACCGCGCCCGCCGCCCCCAGCGCCGCACGGTCCGGCACACCCGCCGACAGGAACAGCCCGAGGCTCGCCACCAGATGCACGGCCAGCACCGTCACCAGGACGCGCACCCGGTCCAGCAGCAGCACCAGCAGATGCCACCCCACCAGCCCGAACGACCAGTCCGGCGCCTGGAACCGGTGCTCCGGGGCGAGCGCCGCCGTCGCGCAGAACGCCGCCGCCAGCACCACCGCCGTACCCGCCGCCACCAGGACCCCCGGCAGTGGCCGCCGCCGCAGCACCCATCCGCCGCAGACCGCGGTCACACAGGCCAGCGCGGTGAACGCGGCCACGGCGAGCCACCGGTTGCGGTACTCCTCCACCAGCAGCGGAGGCAGACTCAGGCCGAACTGCAGCAGACCGGCCGCGCAGACCAGCACGATCCGCATCGTCGCGTAGACATGGTCACCCGCCGCACGCCGCTCACTCACCGGGCCACACCAGCCTCACCGTGGTTCCGGCGCCCGGACGCGAGGTGACCGCGGCGCTGCCGCCGACCGCCGCCATCCGCTCCACCACCGAGCCCCGGATCCCGCGACGCGACCGCGCCACCTCCTCCGGACGGAACCCGGCCCCGCGGTCCGCCACCACGACCACCACCCGGTCGTCCGCACCCTGCACACTCAGGACGGCACGGTCCACCCCGGCATGGCGCTCCACGTTCGCCAGGGCCTCCCGCACCGCACGGACGAAGGCCAGCGCCACCGAGGCCGGGACCAGCGAGGTGTCCTGTGCGCGGATGTCGACGGAGAGCCCGCCGCGGGTGACCACGGCGCGCAGCGAGGCCGACAGCTCCACCGGGCTGTCCTCCGCGGTCGCCCCGCCCGCCGCCCCCGTGAGCACCGCCAGATCGCGCCGGGCGTACTCGGCGACCTGCTCCGGGTCCATGTCCTCCCCCTGCACCGTCACCAGCAGGAAGGTGGACGCCGCGGTGTCGTGCAGCAGCGCCAGATACTCGCGCTCCTGCCGCTTCCGCGCCAGCGACACCGCCTCCGCACGGGCCAGCGCCGACCGCCGTTCCCGCAACTCGTCCACCCGGCGGCCCGAGCGGCGCAGCAGTACGAAGCCCAGGCGCGCCAGCAGGCACTCCATGACCAGGCGCGGCACCAGGACCCCGGCGACCCCGGTGCCCACCACGGCCAGTTCGACGCCGAGCAGCCCGGCCGCCACGGGGACGGCGACCGCCGGGGGCCACTCCCACTGGAGGGTGATCGCCGTGGTGGTCAGCATGTTCAGCGCCCACAGGTTCAGCGACTCACCGGTCCACTCCTGGGCCGCGCACACCGCCGCCACCCGCAGGACCGCGAACACCAGCGGGAGTGCCGCGCCCCGCCCGGTGAGCCCCGCCCAGCAGTCCACCGCGGCCCCCGCCAGCACCAGCCCGAACAGCGTGCACCCGAGCGGCAGCGCCCCACCGGGCACCGCGAGCAGGCCGAAGGCACTGATGACGACCAGCGCGACCCCCCGCACCGGAGCGGCCAACCGCCGTGCGGACGTCAGAAATCGAGCCTCGACACTGCGCTGAGGCGGGGGCAAGCCGTGCGGTGGGGGCGACGGCATGTCGTACCGGCTTCCTGGGGGCGGGACGATGACGACGCGGGGACTATACCGAAGCCGTATGACAAGCTCCCCGCGTCGAGCCCGAGTTGCTTGATCCACCGCGCGATACGCCGCCGGAGGGCGCCCGAACCGCCGTACAGGAGTGGGCAGAAGGGACGCGGCGGATATGTCGTTCCCGTACGTCGGTCGAACGTCCGATGCCCCGCGGAACCGCTGATTGCTATTTTCGGCGCTCAATGTTCCTAGGTTCTGGGAGTCGGGTTGATATCAGGAACAAGACGCAAACGTGTATGGGCCGTGATAGCCACGGTGTGCGCGACCCTGTTGGTCTCACTCGGTCTTGTGCAGTCGGCCACCGCCGCTCCGGGCTGGCCTGCTCTCAGCAGGGGTTCGGGTGGGGCGGACGTGGCAGCGGCGCAGTACCTGCTGCGTAGCCACGGCTACGACATAGCGGCCGACAGCGACTTCGGTCCGGCGACCGAGAACGCGGTGAGCGCCTTCCAGCAGTCCAAGGGCTATGGCGTCGACGGCATGATCGGCGGCGAGACCTGGCCCGGCCTGATCGTCACGGTCAGCCAGGGCGACAGCGGCGACGCGGTCGCGGCGGCGCAGTCCGCGCTGAACAAGTTCGGCTACGGCCTCGCCGTGGACGGCGAGTTCGGCTCGGGCACCGCCTCGGCGGTCACCTCGTTCCAGAGTGACAAGGGTCTGTCGGCGGACGGCATCGTCGGCCCCGACACCTGGCAGAACCTCCTCGGCCAGGGCGGTGGCGGCGGCGGTGGCGGCGGAGACGGCAGTTACTCGCTGCCCATCCCGCGCGACGCCCTGTCCCGCGACTACTACGACTCACCGCACCACGACTACCCGGCGCTCGACCTTCCGGTGGGCACCGGAACCCCGATCTACGCGGTGCACTCCGGTGTGGCGAGCCAGATCGACAACGACCGCTGCGGTATCGGCTACGAGGTGGACGGCGACGACGGCGCCATCTACTACTTCTGCCACATGTCCGAGCACGGCGTGGGCTCCGGTGAGCGGGTCGACGCGGGCACCCAGCTCGGTCTGTCGGGCAACACCGGCAACTCCACCGGCCCGCATGTGCATGTGGAGATCGAGGCGGGCGGCGCCAACCGCTGCCCGCAGCCCATGATGCTGGCCATCTACGACGGCAGCACCCCGCCCGCACCGGGCGACCTGCCGACCGGCGGCTGCATCGAATAGCGCACGGTCAGGGGCCCCGGTCGGCAGGTCTCGACGACCCGCCTGCCGGGGCCCCGGCATGACTCCCCCCGTCCCACGCCCAACTCACCCCACAGGAGCCCGGGTTGAACGCGAGAACGCTGAACCCCAGAATGCTCGACACCGGACCGCAGAAGACCAGACCGGCCACCTTCCGCGTATGGGCCATGGTCGCCACGGTGTGCACGGCCCTGCTGATCTCACTGGGCCTCGTACAGTCCGCCACCGCCGCCCCGGCCTGGCCCGGGCTCAGTAACGGCTCGACCGGCGCCAACGTCGCCACCGCCCAGTACCTGCTGCGCGGCCACGGCTACGACATATCCGTCGACAGCGACTTCGGCCCCGCCACCGAGAACACCGTCGTCGCCTTCCAGCAGTCCAAGGGCTACGGCGCCGACGGCGTCATCGGCGCCGAGACCTGGCCGGGCCTGATCTCCACGGTCCGCGAGGGCGACTCCGGCGACGCGGTCCGCGCCGCCCAGACCGCGCTGAACAAGTTCGGCTACGGCCTCGCCGTGGACGGCGAGTTCGGCTCGGGCACCGCCTCCGCGGTCACCTCGTTCCAGGGCGACAAGGGCCTGTCGGTGGACGGCGTCATCGGCCCCGACACCTGGCAGAACCTCCTCGGTCAGGGCGGCGGCGACAGCGGCGGCGGTTGCAGCGTGCCGAGCAACCCCGACGACGAGGTGCTCAAGGTCGTCTACCAGACCGGCCGCGACCTCGGCGTCAGCGACCGTGTGATGCTCGCCGGCTTCGAAGCGGGCATCGTCGAGTCCAACATGAACAACCTGGACTGCGGCGACCGCGACTCCCTCGGCGTCTTCCAGCAGCGCCCCTCCCAGGGCTGGGGCACCCCCGAGCAGATCATGAACGTGTCCTACGCCTCGAACGCGTTCTTCACCCCCGCCATCAGGGTCGCCGACGACAACCCCGACCTGTCCGCCGGCCAGGTCGCCCAGACCGTCCAGGTCTCGGCCTACCCCGACCGCTACGACGAGGCAGAGGGCACCGCCCTCGCCCTCATCGAACGCGCCAAGCAACTCCTGGGCTGACCAAGGTAGTTCAGCTAATCCCGAGGTCCCGGCCCAGTCAGGGCCGGGGCCTCGGGGCGTTGCGGCGCCTGGCCGCGATCGCGGGGGACATCCGGTAGACGGCGTCCACCAGTTCCAGCATCGCCAGCCCGGGCCGGGTGACGTCGGCCCCGGTGTGCACCGTGGTGGTGAAGTCGGTCAGGACGCCGACGTACTCGTGCTTCAGGGAGCTTTTGAACTCGGGGTGGCCGGTGAGGAGGTCGGCTCGGTGGGTGGTGCCGTTCTTGAGGTGGAGGGTGATGTCCTTGGCTTCGCCGTGCGGGTAGGACCAGTCCAGTTCGACGGTGGCGGGGACTCCGTGCGCGGAGCGCAGCCGTACCGTGGCCTGGCGGTCGACGCCTGTGGTGTCGTGGGTCAACTGGGCGGATTCCACGGTGAGTTCACCGAGGAAGAGGCGGGCCAGGTCGAAGGCGTTGGGGCCGTTGTCGGCGACGCAACCGCCGCCGCAGCGCTCGGGGTCGAGGTACCAGCGGTCCCGGCCGACGTGTTCCTCGATCCGCTCCAGATAGCGCACCGTCAGGTGTTCCACGGCCGCGTCCTTGGACAGACCGGCGCGCAGGGCGAGGACGTTGCCGTTGTAGCGGCGGTGGAAGGCGGTGAAGAGCACCGTGCCGCGGTCGAGGGCGAGTCGGGTGAGGGCGCGGCCCTCGGCGAGGTCCAGGGTCAGCGGTTTCTCCACACAGACCGCGACGCCCGCCTCCAGGGCGTCCCGGCACACCGCCTGGTGCGCGTCGTTGGGCACGTTGACCACGATCGCGTCGAGGTCCGCCTCGGCCAGCAGCCGGCCGTGGTCGCGGTAGCAGGGGAGGCCGGCGGCGCGGTGCGGGAGGAGCGCTTCCTCGCGCAGATCGCAGACGGCGACGAGGTCGGCGTCGGCCGAGCCGGGGAAGGCGTCGAGGTAGAAGCGGGAGATCACCCCGAGTCCCACCATGCCGATCCGCAGGGGTTTCCTCTCCTTGTCCGTCATGGCGGGTCCCGTCAGTCGGCGAGTGCGGCGGGGGCGGGGAGGCCGAGGTCCGCGGCCACCTGCTGCAATTCCGTGAACAGGGCGGCGGGGAGCGGGACTCCGGACTTCCCGTACTCGGCGGCGCGTTCGGCCTCGTACCAGCCGGGGTAGCGCACCGGGTGGTCCTGGTGGAGTGTGGGGGAGCCGGTGAGGGCGTCGAAGAGGGCGGTCGCCTGCGTCTGGAACTCGTCCTCGCGGCGCAGTCGGGCCGGGGCGATCACCAGGGCGGTGAAGCCGATGTCGTCGTCCCGTCCGCTGGGGCTGCCGCTGCCGGACCAGGCCGCGGGGTCCGGGCCGAGTCCGGCGCCCGGCAGCAGCGCGCCCAGGGCCTCCACCAGCAGGCCGAGCCCGTAGCCCTTGAACGCCCCGGTCTCGGGGTCGCCGCCGAGCCACTTGAGGTAGCCGTCGCCGCGGTCGAGGGCGCGCGGGTCGGTGACGGGCCGGCCCTCGGCGTCCTCCAGCCAGCCGGGCGGGATGTCCGTCCCGGCCCTGGCGGCGGCGCGTACCCGGCCGGTCGGTACCACGGTGGTGCTCATGTCGAGGACGAAGGGCGCCCGGGGACCGGCGGGGGCGGCGAAGGCCAGCGGGTTGGTGCCGAGCAGCGCGGACCGGCCGCCGGGGGGCCGGATGATGCGCTGCTGCCCGCAGTTGGACACCAGCAGGCAGATCATGCCGCGGTCGGCGGCCCGCCGGGCGTGCACGCCCGCACAGCCCAGATGGGTGGCCCCGCGTACCGTCACCAGGCCGACGCCGTACTCCAGGGCCCGCTCGGCCGCCAGGTCCACCGTTTCGCTCGCCGCCCACAGGCCGAGTGCCCGGTGGGAGTCGAGCAGGACGGCGGCGCCCCGGTCGGCGAGGACTTCGGGTTCGGCGGCCGGGTCGCAGCGGCCGTCCGCGAAGAGCTTCAGATAGAGGCGGGTGAGGTTGGTCAGGCCGTGCGAGGTGACGCCGGTCAGGTCGCCGTGGACCAGGGCGCGCGCCGCGGTGCCGGCCCGGTTCCGCGGCACCCCGTGGTGCCGGAAGACGGCGGCGGTGAAGTCCAGCAGCGCGCCGACGGCGACCCGCCGGGTGGCGGTGCCGGGCGTGGCGGGCGTGGTGCTCGTCGTGGTCATCGTTCAGTTCCCTGGTCCGGCCGGTGGTGTGCGAAGGCGGTGAGTAGGCGGGTGACCGCGGCGGAGTAGCGGTCGAGTTCCGCCAGCTCGGCGAACTCCCCTTCCGCGTGGGCCTGGTTGGCACCGAGGTCGCCGGGGCCGAAGACCACGGTCGAGGTGCCGGGGACCTGGGCGAGCCAGATGGCGTCGCAGGTGAAGGCGGGCTGATCGGCGGGCCAGGGGTCGAGCCCGGCGCGGTCGAGCAGCAGTTCCTCGGCCCAGGTGTCCCGGCCGCCGAGGGCGGGCAGTCCGCGTTTCAGCCACTCCAGTGTGGTGAGCCGGTCGGCGTCCCGGGCGGTGGCGGCGAACAGCGGCTGGTCGGCGAAGTGGGAGCGGAACCCGGCCAGCCCGGTGCGCACCGCCTCGGTGAGCGCCCGTTCCATGGCCTGCCCGCTCGCCCGGGAGCCGTAGGACAGATTGAGCAGCAACTGCCCTGTGCCGTAGACCTTGTTGTGCAGTTCACCGGTGTGCAGCCCGGCGATGCAGACCTGGCCGTCGACGGCGTGCGGCGGCAGGGCGAGGGCGAGGTGCTGGGCGAGATGGCCGAGCAGGACGGTCGCGTTGTGCCCGGCGCCGGGCGCGTCGTCGATACCGTCGCGGCCCGACACGCGCAGCCGGGCGGTCATGGCGGCGGTCGCCCGGGGCAGTACCCGGCAACCGGTCGGCTCGCAGAAGACGTTGAGGCGGCCGAGGTACCCCTGCCCGACGAGGACCCGGGTGCCGAACACGCCCATCGCGCCGCCCTCTTCACCGGCGACGAGCTGGATGAGCACCCCGGTCCCGGTGCCCAGTCCCGGCACGCTCTCCAGTGCGGCGCGCAGACCGGCGAGCAGGGCGACGGCGGGCCCCTTGGCGTCGATGGCGCCGCGGCCGTGGAAGCGGCGACCGTCGAAGGAGACGGCGCCGCCGCCCGCGACGGTGTCCAGATGGACGTTGAACATCACGGTGGCCGCCCGCGGCAGGGTGTCCGGTCCCAGCCGCAGCACCATGTTCGGCTGGCAGTCGAGGAAGCCGGGCACGGTACGCACCGCCTCCCGCACCACCAGCGGCACCTCGTCCCCGGTCAGCGCCTCCGGTCCCGCGGGCGCGTGGTGGACGACCCGGAAGCCCAGCTCCGCCGCCGCCTCGGCGTAGGCACGCTGCGCCTCCCACAGCTCCACCGGCTCCCGGCCGCCGGTCTCCAGGGGGCCCGCGGTGCTCAACGCGAGTAGCCGCAGCAGCAGTTCACGATCCGCCTCGCCGAGCGCGGCGGACCCGGTGGCGGTCGATTCGCGCGTACGGCTCATGTCGCCGCCCCGTTAACGGCGGTGTCCAGCGCGCCGACCAGCTCCTCCAGCCGCCGCCCGTACGCCACGAACTGCTCCACGTAGTCCCCGGACGGGTCGGCCCAGCCCTCGTGCGGGCGGATGTCGAGGTGCGGCTCGATGGAGACGGTGCCGCGGTAGCCCCGCTCCAGCAGATACCGCAGGCAGTCCGCGACCCGGCAGTCCCCCTCGCCGGGCAGCGAGTAGCGCTGCTCCTCGGAGTCTCCCGTGCCGTCCTTGATGTGCACATGGGCCACATACGGGGCGATGCGCGGGAGCAGGTCGTGGGCCCGGTAGCCGTGGGCGATGCCGTTGCCCACGTCGAGGAGCAGGCGCAGCGCGGGGCCGCCGGCCTCGACCAGGCGCACCATGCGCGCCGGGTCGCTCGCGGCCCAGCCCGCGCAGTTCTCGTGCACCAGGACCAGCCCGGCCCGCTCGGCACGGCGCGCCAGCCGCTCCACCCGGCCCAACACCTCCCGCTCCCAACTCTCCTCGGACAGACCGGAGTTGGGGTACGACATGATCCGTACCAGGCGGGTGCCCAGGGTGGCGCAGCGCTCGGCGAGGCGGTCGAGTTCGGCGAGGTCGTCCTCGAAGGGGTCGCGGACGGTGCCGGCCCAGTTGCCGATCCGGGAGTCGACGCAGCAGACCCCGAGCCCGGCGGCGGCGAGCCGGTCCGCGACGGCGGCGAAGGCGGCCTCGTCCAGGTCAGCGAGGGCGGTGCCGTCGACCGAGCGCAGCTCCACACTGTCCCAGCCGAGCCGGGTGACCGCCGCGATCTGACGGTCGATACCGGGCGCGGCCTCGTCGCCGATACCGCTGAGACGGATGCGGTCAGCCCTCATCGGCGGCTCCGTTCGCTGGTGCGGCGGCGGCCCCGGTCAGCGGGGGAGCGCCCTCGTCCGCAGGCGGTACGGCGGCCAACAGCCGTGCGTCCTGAAGGAGTTGGACCACCCGCCGGGCGATCGCGTAGTCGTCGTAGACCGGGGTGCCGTCGGAGACCGGGGTGCCGTCCGCCGCGAAGTCCCGGTAGACCTGCTCGACATACCGGGTGAGCGCGTCGTCGAAGAGGAGCCGGGGCGCGGCGGGCGCGGCCTCCTCGCTCCTCCGCAGGGTCAGGCTGGCGTGGTGGTCGACCTCGCTGATCGGGTAGTGCCCGACGGCCTCACCGGCGTCGAAGCGGAGCCCGATACGGCGTTCCCGGATCGGCGAGGTGAGGTCGGAGTGGAACTCGCTGGTCATGCCGCCCTGGTGACGGAGCGTCAGGCTGGCCGTGCCCATACGGGGGACGACGCGGTCCCCGACCCGCATATCGGTGACGCTCGCGGCCAACACCCGTGCGTCCCCGGCGAGTTGGAGGGCGACCCCGATCGAGTGCGGCAGTTCCACGTCGAGGGCGGTGCCGTGGTCGTGCGAGCGCAGGGTGCGCGACCAGCGGGGCTTGGACTGGGTGAAGGACAGCGAGCGCAGCGCCCCGAGGCCGCCCCGGCGCACCTGCGCGGTCAGCTCCTGGGTGAGCGCGCTCGCCAGCCACGGCGACACCACCCGCAGCCGCAGCCCCCGCACCCGGGCGAGGGTGTCGATCGCGTCGAGCCCGGCCACCCCCACCGTCATCGGCTTCTCCACGACGAACCGCGTGTAGCCGAGGTCGGCCAGCGCACGCAGCATCTCGAAGCGGCCGAAGGGCGGGGTGCACAGATGGACGACGGTGTCCGCCGGGTCCGCCAGGGCGGCGGCGTGCTCCAGCGACCGTGCCGCGCGCAGGCCCTCGGCGCGGGCCCGGGCCGAGATGTCCCGCACATCCCAGACCACGGGCCGCTCGGGCGCCCACAGACCGGCCGTTTCGGGCCGCTCACGCAGTCTGCGCAGCACTTGCCAGTGCAGCCCGAGGCCGGCTCGGCCGCCGCCGACGATGAACGTGTTCAGCATGGCGCTCTTTCGCTCCGGGGGAGAGCCGGCGGGTGGGGCGGTCATCGGCGTGCTCCTGTGCTCGGCGGGACGACCGGTCCCGCGAAGCGGCTGCCCTGCCCGGGACCGACGGCGCCCAGAAGATCACGTCCACCCCGGTCACAGCGGCGCCTGACATGTCGCGGCGCCCCAACTCCTCCGGTTGGGTGAGCAGTTGACCGCCCCGCACCCGGAGCCCAGCGACGCCGCACGAATTCTTTTCGCACGCATTTCGCACGTATATCGGAGCACCGCGCACGGCCGAACGGAATCCGCACCACCCGCCGCGTCCCTCGCGGGAGCCGGCCGACTTCCTTGCGACAGTGACACCGTGAACACCAAGGTTGTCGTTGTCGGCCAGGGGTACGTGGGTCTGCCGGTCGCCGTCCGCGCCGCCAGAGCCGGGCACACGGTCATCGGATACGACGTGGACGCTGAACGCGTCCGGCGCCTGGACAAGGGCGATTCCTATGTCGAGGACGTCCACGACGAGGAGTTGGCCGCCCTCCTCCAGGACGGCAGCTATCTGCCCACCACCGACCCCGCCGACCTCGACGGTTTCGACATCGCCGTCATCACCGTCCCGACCCCGCTCCGGGAGGGCGCCCCGGACCTGAGCCATATCGAGTCGGCCGCCGCGACCCTGGCCGAGCGGCTCCGCCCCGGCGCCACCGTGGTCCTGGAGTCCACGACCTACCCGGGCACCACCGTCGAACTCCTCGTCCCGCTCCTGGAACAGGGCTCCGGCCTCACCGCCGGAGCGGACTTCCACGTCGGCTACAGCCCGGAGCGCATCGACCCCGGCAACCCCCTCTGGCGCCTGGAGAACACCCCCAAGGTGGTCTCCGGCATCGACCCGGCCTCCCTGGACGCCGTCCAGTCCTTCTACCGCACCCTCACCGCCACCACCGTCCCCGTCCGCACCACCGAGATCGCCGAACTCTCCAAACTCATCGAGAACACCTTCCGGCACGTCAACATCGCCCTGGTCAACGAGATCGCGATGTACGCCCGTGAACTGGGAGTCGACGTCTGGGAGGCGCTGGACGCCGCCGCCTCCAAACCCTTCGGCTTCATGCGCTTCACCCCCGGCCCCGGCGTCGGCGGCCACTGCCTCCCGGTCGACCCGGAGTACCTGTCCTGGCGGGTACGGCGCACCCTCGGCCGCAGCTTCCGGTTCGTCGAACTGGCCAACCACATCAACGGACAGATGCCCGACCACGTGGTCCAGCGCCTGCTGCTCGCCTTCAACTCCCGCCGCAGATCACTGGCCGGCTCCCGCGTCCTGCTCCTCGGCCTCGCCTACAAGCCCAACACCGGCGACACCCGCGAGTCCCCCGCCCTGCGCGTCGCCGAACTCCTCCTGGAGCTGGGCGCCGACGTCCGCGCCACCGACCCGTACGTGGTGGAGGAGGTCACCGTCGACAGCAAGCTGGTCCGCTGCGACCTCTCCCGCGACGAACTCACCGCGGCCGACGCGGTGGTCCTCCTCACCGACCACGACGACTTCGACTACACCCTCGTCCGCACCCACGCCCGGTTCGTCCTGGACTGCCGCCACCGACTCCCATCCGGCGCCGGCGTCGAGGCCCTGTGAACCGCCGGGCCCCATCGCCCCCGTGCGACGATGGCGGCATGAACCGACTGGCCGAAGAGCAGTCCCCGTACCTGCTCCAGCACGCCTCCAACCCGGTCGACTGGTGGCCCTGGGGACGAGAGGCGATGGAGGAAGCCGCCCGGCGCGATGTGCCGATCCTGCTGAGCGTGGGGTACGCGTCCTGCCACTGGTGCCATGTGATGGCCGCTGAGTCCTTCGCGGACGCCGGGACGGCCGAGGTGATGAACGAGCACTTTGTGAACGTCAAGGTGGATCGCGAGGAGCGGCCCGATGTGGATGCCGTCTATATGGAGGCGGTGCAGGCGGCGACGGGGCGGGGCGGGTGGCCGATGACGGTCTTCCTCACGCCGGAGGGCGAGCCGTTCTACTTCGGGACGTACTTCCCGCCCGAGCCGCGGCAGGGGATGCCCGGGTTCCGGCAGGTGCTGCAAGGGGTCCGGCAGGCGTGGGCGGAGCGGCGGGACGAGGTCGCCGAGGTCGCGGGGAACATCGTGCGGGACCTGGCCGGGCGGGAGTTGGGCGCCGGGGCGGAGGCACGGCTGCCGGGTGAACCGGAGTTGGCGCAGGCGCTGCTGGGACTGACCCGGGAGTACGACGCGGTGCACGGCGGATTCGGCGGGGCGCCCAAGTTCCCGCCGTCCATGGCCGTGATGTTCCTGCTGCGGCACCACGCCCGTACCGGGGCCGAGGGCGCGTTGCAGATGGCGGCGGACACCTGTGAGCGGATGGCGCGGGGCGGGATCTACGACCAGTTGGGCGGCGGCTTCGCGCGGTACTCGGTGGACCGCGGCTGGGTGGTGCCGCACTTCGAGAAGATGCTGTACGACAACGCGCTGCTGTGCCGGGCGTACACCGCGCTGTGGCGGGCCACCGGGTCGGCCCTGGCGCGGCGGGTGGCGCTGGAGACCGCGGACTTCATGGTGGGTGAACTGGGCACCGCCGAGGGCGGGTTCGCCTCCGCGCTGGACGCGGACAGCGAGCCGGAGGGGCGGCCGGGCCGGCATGTGGAGGGCGCGTACTACGTGTGGACTCCCGCGCAACTGCGCGAGGTGCTGGGTGAGCGGGACGCGGAACTGGCCGCCGAGCACTTCGGGGTGACCGCCGAGGGCACCTTCGAGGAGGGCGCCTCGGTGCTTCAACTCCCGCAGTCGGAGGGCGTGTTCGACGCGGAGCGGCTGGCCTCGGTACGGGAGCGGCTGCGGGCGGCGCGGGAGCGGCGGCCGCGGCCGGGCCGGGACGACAAGGTGGTGGCGGCGTGGAACGGGCTGGCGATCGCCGCGCTCGCGGAGGCCGGCGCCTGCTTCGAGCGGCCCGATCTGGTGGACGCCGCGGTCGCCGCCGGTGATCTGCTGGTGCGGGTCCACCTGGACGAGCGGGCACACCTCGCCCGCACCTCCAAGGACGGCCTGGCCGGTGGCAGTGCGGGCGTGCTGGAGGACTACGCGGATGTCGCGGAGGGCTTCCTGGCGCTGGCCTCGGTGACCGGGGAGGGCGTGTGGCTGGAGCTCGCCGGGCTGCTGCTGGAGCAGGTACGGGCGCGTTTCACCGGTGCGGAGGGCCAGCTGTACGACACGGCGTCCGACGCGGAGCGGCTGATCCGGCGGCCGCAGGACCCGACGGACAACGCGGCGCCCTCGGGCTGGTCGGCGGCGGCCGGGGCGCTGCTCTCGTACGCCGCGCACACCGGGTCGGAGCCCCACCGTGCGGCGGCGGAGCGGGCGCTCGGGGTGGTGGCGGCGCTGGGGCCGCGGGTGCCGCGGTTCGTGGGCTGGGGCCTGGCCGTGGCGGAGGCCGCGGTGGACGGGCCGCGGGAGGTGGCGGTGGTGGGCGCCGCCGGCGAGGAGGCCACCACCGGGCTGCGGCGGGCGGCCCTGCTGGGGACGGCGCCGGGCGCGGTGCTGGCGGTGGGGGAGCCCGGCTCGGAGGAACTGCCCCTGCTGGCGGACCGCCCGCTGGTGGACGGCCGGCCCGCGGCGTACGTCTGCCGCCACTTCACCTGCGAGGCCCCGACGACCGACCCGGAGGCCCTGCGCCGCGAACTGGGCGCCCGCGCCTGAACTGCCGTACCGGTACCGCTACTTGGGCGCGGTGCCGAACTCGGTGACGGCTTCGGTGACGATGCGGTCCAGTTGGTCGTGGTGGGCGCCGCGCCAGTAGACGCGGCCGCAGTCCGTGCAGCGGGCGAAGAGGTCGTAGCTGCGGCGGGTGCCGCCCTCCAGTTGCCCGGCGACCTCCTCCTTGCTGGCGGGGGCGAGGCGGCCGTTGCAGGCGGTGCACCGGGTCCACGGCCGCAGCGCGGGGCGGAACCGGCCCAGGACGTCGCGCAGTTGCTCGTCCGGCCGGTCGCTGTACACATAGGCCCCGGCCCACAGTTCGCGCCGGTGCAGCAGACCCCGGTCGCGGCTGAGCAGGGCGCGCTCCTCGGCGGCGGAGCGGGCGGCGAGGGCGGCGTCGCCCGGGTCCGCGGAGTCGTAGGCGGTGTCCACGCCGAGCAGCCGCAGCCGCCGGGCGAGGGTGCCGAGGTGCACATCGAGCAGGAAGCGGATCGGGCCGGGCAGCGGCTGCGGCCGGGGCACGGCGCCGACCCGCACCCGTTCCCCGGCGGTCGGCACATGGGCGGCGTCCACCGGCCGCCCGTCCACCAGGAGCTCACCGACCTCGGTACGGGGCACGCCCAGGGACTCGACGACATGGCCGAGGGAGGAGGCGCCGTCGGTGGTGAGCGCGGTGCTGCCGGTGCGGCGTGCCGGGGCGACGAACAGGCCCAGTTCTGGGGCGAGTTCGAGCTGGATCTGCGGTCCGTTCACGGCGCCAGGATGACATGCCCGGCGTCCCGGCGGAGGTCAGCCGTCGAGGCCGCGGGCGAGGGCGGTGAGGGCGCGGTCGAGGAGGGCGGTGAGATCGTCGCGGTAGTCGCGCTCGGCCCAGTAGAGGCTGACCTCCAGCAGGGCGCCGGCGATGCCCATGGCGAGGATCCGGACGTCCAGGTCGTCGGGGTGCCGCCCGGTGCGGTCGGCGAGGACGCGGCAGAGCATCCGGCCGGTGACCGACATGCTCTGCATCATCCGGGAGCGCACCGCGGGCACGTCCACCATCAGCCGGGTGCGGAGCCGGGTGAGGTCGTCGTCCGCGCGCAGCGCGGCGGCGAGCGGGCCGTGCAGGACGGTGCGCAGCGAGTCCAGCAGCGGCTCACCGGCGGGCCGGTCGCGCAGCGCGTCCTCCAGGACCCGGCCGTACTCGTCGGTGAGGACGATGTCCTCCTTGACGGGGAAGTACCGGAAGACGGTGCTGGGGGAGACCTCGGCGGCGTCCGCGATCTGCTCGACGGTGGTGGCCTCGTAGCCCTGGGTGCGGACCAGGCGGAAGGTGGCCTCGCGGATCGCGGTGCGGGTCTTTGCCTTCTTGCGTTCCCGCAGGCCGGGCGTGGGGCGGGCGCCGGACTCGGGGACGGGGTGCGGTGCGGCCGTCATGGGCTCATTGTCGGCCACCGTCGGCGCCCCGGCCATGGTCGTGCAAGGGGGGGGCCGGGGCGCGGCTGCCGGGGGCGGGTCAGGCGTGGGTGTAGGCGACCAGGGAGATGCCCACGTAGTGGACGACGAAGGCGGCCAGCGTCAGCGAGTGGAAGACCTCGTGGAAGCCGAACCAGCGGGGGGACGGGTTCGGGCGCTTGATGCCGTAGATGACGCCGCCCGCGCTGTAGAGGAGGCCGCCGACGATGACGCAGACCAGTACGGCGATGCCGCCGGTGTGCATGAAGTCCGGCAGGAAGAAGACCGCGGCCCAGCCCATGGCGATGTAGCACGGGGTGTACAGCCAGCGGGGCGCGCCCACCCAGAAGACCCGGAAGGCGATACCGGCCAGCGCCGCGGCCCATATGCCCCACAGCAGCCACTGCCCCTTGGCGCCCGGCAGCAGCAGCATGGTGAGCGGGGTGTAGGTGCCGGCGATGATCAGGAAGATGTTGGCGTGGTCGAGGCGGCGCAGCACCCCGCCGGCCCGCGGCCCCCAGTTCCCCCGGTGGTAGAGCGCGCTCACCCCGAACAGCAGGCAGGCCGTGAGGACGTAGATGCCGCAGGCGACGCGGCCGCGGCTGGAGTCGGCGAGGGCGGTGAGGACCAGGCCGGAGATCAGCACCGCGGGGAACATCCCGGCGTGCAGCCAGCCGCGGAGCTTGGGCTTCATCTGCTGGGGCAGGCCGGGCGCCTGCTGCGGGAGGCTCGCGGCGGTCGCGGCGGCCGGGGACGGCGCCGGGTCGGCCGGTGCGATCCGGGGTCCGGAGGAGGCGTCGGGAGCGGGCGCAGTCATGAGCGGCATCGTACCCAGCGGGGGGCCGGGTCCGGGTAGGCGGCCGTATGCCGGACGGAGCAGTGGGCGGGGCGCTGGTCGGCCGGGCGCGCGGTCGGAGGGGCGGCGGGCCGGCGGGTGGTACGGGCGGTGGTACGGGTCGGAAGCGGCTGGTGAAGGGGGTGGACGGGCGGTCGCGGTGGGAGTGGTGATCCTCACTCCGCTCAGGTGTGACGCCTTCTGGACAGATGGGCGCGGACGGCGGATGATCAGATGAGTGCGGACGGCACCGGATGAGCGGTAACGCGGCGTCCGGGTCGCAGCCCCCAAGGGGCCGAACTTCAAAAACCCCTCTTTTAGGAGCAATCGTGGCGCGCGACGCTGTGCTCTCCGCGGGGAGCCCCCGCACCCAGCAGGCTCCCTCCACCGCCCCGACCGACCACCGCGAACTCATCGCCTGGGTCGACCGGATCGCGGACCTCACCCAGCCCGACCGGATCGTCTGGTGCGACGGCTCCGAGGCCGAGTACGACCGCCTCGCCGAGGAACTGGTCGCCAAGGGCACCTTTGTGAAACTCGACCCGGTCAAGCGCCCGAACTCGTACTACGCCGCCTCCGACCCGACCGACGTCGCGCGCGTCGAGGACCGCACCTTCATCTGCTCCGCCCGCGAGGAGGACGCCGGCCCCACCAACCACTGGAAGGACCCCGCCGAGATGCGGGAGATCTTCGTGGGCAGGGACGGGGACGGAGGGGTGTTCCGGGGCTCGATGCGCGGGCGGACCATGTATGTGGTGCCGTTCTGCATGGGCCCGCTCGGGTCGCCGCTGTCCGCGATCGGGGTGGAGATCACCGACTCCGCGTATGTCGCGGCCTCCATGCGGACCATGACGCGGATGGGGCAGCCGGTCCTGGACGAGCTGGGTTCCGACGGCTTCTTCGTGAAGGCCGTGCACACCGTGGGCGCCCCCCTCCAGGAGGGCGAGGTCGACGTCCCGTGGCCCTGCAACACCACCAAGTACATCTCGCACTTCCCCGAGGACCGCGAGATCTGGTCCTACGGCTCCGGCTACGGCGGCAACGCCCTGCTCGGCAAGAAGTGCTACGCGCTGCGCATCGCCTCCGTGATGGCCCGCGACGAGGGCTGGCTCGCCGAGCACATGCTGATCCTCAAGCTGACGCCGCCGCGAGGGGAGGCCAAGTACGTGGCGGCCGCCTTCCCCTCGGCCTGTGGGAAGACCAATCTGGCCATGCTGGAGCCGACCGTCCCCGGCTGGACGGTGGAGACCATCGGCGACGACATCGCGTGGATGCGCTTCGGTGAGGACGGCCGGCTCTACGCGATCAACCCGGAGGCCGGCTTCTTCGGCGTCGCCCCCGGCACCGGCGAGCACACCAACGCCAACGCGATGAAGACCCTCTGGGGCAACTCCGTCTTCACCAATGTGGCGCTCACCGACGACGGCGACGTCTGGTGGGAGGGCATGACCGAGGACACCCCGGCCCACCTCACCGATTGGAAGGGCAACGACTGGACCCCCGAGTCGGGTACGCCGGCCGCCCACCCCAACGCCCGCTTCACCACCCCCGCCGCCCAGTGCCCGATCATCGCGCCGGAGTGGGAGGACCCGAAGGGCGTGCCGATCTCGGCGATCCTCTTCGGCGGCCGCCGGGCCAGCGCGGTGCCGCTGGTCACCGAGTCCTTCGACTGGAACCACGGCGTCTTCCTCGGCGCCAACGTGGCCTCCGAGAAGACCGCCGCCGCCGAGGGCAAGGTCGGCGAGCTGCGCCGCGACCCGTTCGCCATGCTGCCGTTCTGCGGCTACAACATGGGCGACTACATGGGCCACTGGATCGACGTCGCCAAGGACAGGGACCAGTCGAAGCTGCCGAAGATCTACTACGTGAACTGGTTCCGCAAGGACGCGGACGGCCGCTTCGTCTGGCCCGGGTTCGGTGAGAACTCCCGGGTGCTGAAGTGGATCGTGGACCGGCTCGACGGACGGGCGGACGGGGTCGAGACCCCGATCGGCATCCTTCCGGCCAAGGAGTCCCTGGACACCGAGGGCCTCGAACTGGCCGACGCCGACCTGGACTTCCTGCTGACCGTCGACAAGGAGGTCTGGCGCGAGGAGGCCGCGCTGGTGCCGGAGCACTTCAACACCTTCGGCGAGCACACCCCGACGGAGCTGTGGGACGAGTACCGCAAGCTGGTGCGGCGCCTCGGCTGACCGGGACCGGATCGAGCCCCGCACAACGGCGTGCGGGGCTCGATTCATGTGTGGTGCCGGGGGCTCTGCCGGGCCGGTCAGGCGGCTACCGGGCGTCCGGCGGCGGAGTGGTATTCCATCTGCCGGGCCGCGAGGATCGCCGCCGAGGTGTCCGCGCGGGAGGCGGCGACGACCAGGGCGCGGCCGGCGAGCGCGTGTGCCCGGCCGTGCAGGGCCGTGAGGTGCGGCTCATGGACGGCGGTGGCCACCGAGGCCCGTACCGGAGGGTGACCGCCGCGGAGCCGGGCGATCTGGGCGGCCAACTCTTCGGCGGCGTTGTCCAGTTCGGTGCTGGCGGTGGTGGCGCGCAGCTCGTCGGTGACGGCGAGCAGTGCGGCCAGGTGCCCGGCGAGCTGGATGTCCAGCTCCTCCTCGCGGGAGCGGTGGGGGAAGTCGGCGGAGCCGGCCATCGTGTGGACCGACTTGCTGCGGATCGGCTCGTACATGGGGATGGCCTCCTGGGTCGACAGAAGCCATCCTACATTGGATTTCGTCTAAAGTTGAGCCGAGTCGCGGAATGCGTTCCGGTGCTGACGCTGCGGGTGCGCCGGCCCGGTCAGGGCTGCCCGTAGCCGTCGAGGAAGTCGCCGATACGGGTCACCGCGTCCCGCAGATCCGCCTTGGAGGGCAGGGTCACCACGCGGAAGTGGTCCGGCTCCGGCCAGTTGAAGCCGGTGCCCTGGACGACCATGATCTTCTCGCGGCGGAGCAGGTCCAGCACCATCTGCCGGTCGTCCCGGATCTTGAACACCTTCGGGTCCAGCCGCGGGAAGAGGTACAGCGCGCCCTTGGGCTTCACACAGCTCACCCCGGGGATCCGGGTCAGCAGTTCGTGCGCGGTGTCCCGCTGCTCCTTCAACCGGCCGCCGGGCAGCACCAGTTCATTGATGGTCTGGCGCCCGCTGAGCGCGGCCACCACCCCGTGCTGCCCCGGCATATTGGCGCAGAGCCGCATATTGGCCAGGACGGTGAGGCCCTCGATGTAGGAGTCGGCGTGCGCCTTCGGCCCGGAGATCGACATCCAGCCCACCCGGTAGCCGGCCACCCGGTACGCCTTGGACATGCCGTTGAAGGTGAGGGTGAGCAGGTCGGGGGCGATGGCCGCGGTGGGGGTGTGGGTGGCGCCGTCGTAGAGGATCTTGTCGTAGATCTCGTCGGAGCAGACCAGCAGGTTGTGCCGGCGGGCCAGGTCGGTGAGGCCGCGGAGCAGCTCCTCGCCGTAGACGGCGCCGGTGGGGTTGTTGGGGTTGATGATCACCAGGGCCTTGGTGCGGTCGGTGATCTTCCGCTCCACGTCGGCGAGGTCCGGCATCCAGTCCGCCTGCTCGTCGCAGCGGTAGTGCACCGCGGTGCCACCGGCCAGGGAGACCGCCGCCGACCACAGCGGATAGTCGGGCGCCGGGACGAGGACCTCGTCGCCGTCGTCCAGCAGGCCCTGCATGGCCATCACGATCAGCTCGGAGACGCCGTTGCCGATGAAGACATGCTCGACGTCGGTCTCGATGCCGAGGGTCTGGTTGTGCATGACCACCGCGCGGCGTGCGGCCAGCAGGCCCTTGGCGTCCCCGTAGCCGTGCGCCTGGCCGAGGTTGCGGAGGATGTCCTCCAGGATCTCGGGCGGGCAGTCGAAGCCGAAGGCCGCCGGATTGCCCGTGTTCAGCTTGAGGATGCGGTGGCCGGCCGCCTCAAGCCGCATCGCCTCCTCCAGAACCGGACCCCGGATCTCGTAGCAGACGTTGGCGAGCTTCGTTGACTGGATGACCTGCATGAAACGGAGCTTACGGGGGCGCTCGGCGGGGCGCCGGTGGCCGCGGGGCCGGGGGTGGGGCGGGGGTGGTGATCGACACTTTCATCGCAAAGCGTGCACCGGGGCGGGCCCCGGCAATCGGCGGCTCGGGCCCGGCGCCCGGCTTGGGATCGCGGGCTCGGGAGGGAGTTGGGTCCGGGTCCCGTGAGATGCGCCACCCGAGGGCCGGCAGGGGTCGGCGCGGCCCGTTCGTCGGACCGGTTGCGCGGGGCGGCGGCGAGCGCCTGGCGCGTGATGCGAGCGCTACCGTCCGTGATGGCCAGAACGGATTATTCCGGGTCTTCGGGGAGCAAGTTACCGGCGGGTGGGGGAGAGCGTCGACCGGGGTGACGCCTACGCCTGCACCCAGGTCGGGAGCAATCTGCACGGCCGGGTCTCGCGCGCCGCCCTGGTCTGCGGTTCCACGGTCCACGCCCGCACCGCCTGGTACTGAGGCGCCGTACGCGCGACGGGTGCGGCCCCAGGCGCCGGGGCCGCACCCCCCCGTCCCGCACCCCCGCGGCTCGGCAAATAGATCACCTGTTCGAGTGGGCGCGTAGGCTGGGGTCATGTCCGTGCACCTCCAGGGTTCGCTCTTCGACCAGGACGACGAGATCCGGCTCGGCCCGCTCGACGGCCTCCACCGCACCCTGCTCGGCGCGGGCGCCTGGATCGATCTGCTGCCCGGCTGGCTCACCGGCGCCGACGCCCTCTTCGCCCGGCTCGCCGAGGACGTCCCCTGGCACGCGGAGCGCCGCACCATGTACGAGCACACGGTGGACGTGCCCCGCCTGCTCTGCTTCTACCAGGCCTGCGATCCCCTCCCGCACCCCGTACTGGACACCGCCCGGGCCGAGTTGAGCCGCCGCTACCGAACGGAACTCGGGGAACCCTTCACCACCGCGGGCCTCTGCTACTACCGCGACGGGCAGGACAGCGTCGCCTGGCACGGCGACACCATCGGAAGAGGCTCGCGTGAGGACACCATGGTGGCGATCCTCTCCGTGGGCGCCCCGCGCGATCTGCTGCTACGGCCCCGCGGCGGCGGGCCCTCGCTGCGGCGGCCGCTGGGGCACGGCGATCTGATCGTGATGGGCGGCTCCTGCCAGCGCACCTGGGAACACGCCATCCCCAAGTCGACGCGGGCCACCGGGCCCCGGATCAGCATCCAGTTCCGGCCGCACGGGGTGCGCTGAAGCACCGGGCGCGGGTAACTGCCCCTGATCTGGCGGGTGTTGGCAGGGGTCAGAAGTAGGTGCGGATGTAGTCCGAGACGGTGCCGTCGGCGGCGACCAGCGGGATCATCGGCCACTTGTCGAAGGAGGTGCACGGGTGGGAGAGGCCGAGCCCCACCCAGTCCCCGACCCGTAGTTCGGCGCCGGGCTCGGTGTGCAGCCAGGCGTGCTGGTCGGACAGGCGGGTGACGCGGATACCGGTGGCGTCCCGCTCGGTGCCGTCGGCCGCGCGCACCGTCTGCACCTCGGGCAGGTCCAGGTCGTGGGCGGCGTCCCGCTTGCCCGCGTTGACGAAGGCCTGGTCGGGGGCGGGCCGGGAGACGACCTGTGCCCACAGCCGGAACGCGGGCTCCAACGCCCCTTCCTGCGGTACCCGGTTGAACGGGGTGATCCGCAGATAGTGCCCGGAGTCATGGGAGACATAGGCGCCGGAACGCAGCAACTTCAGTACGGGCAGGGAGAGTTCGGGGATCTCCGCGAAGACGTCGGCCACCGCGTCGAACCAGGCGCTGCCGCCCGCACTCACCACGATCTCCTCCCGCCCGGCCCCCGCGAACCGGCCCGCCGCGTCGAACTCCGCGGCCAGCCCGGTGAGTTGACGCACCCAGGCACGCACCGACTCCGGTCCGGCGCCCGGCACCTCCGCCTCGTACCCGGCGACGCCCACCAGCCGCAGGGTCCGGGTCGCGCCCACCGCGTCCGCGACCGCCGCGCACTCCGCCTCCGTACGCACCCCGGTACGGGCGCCCTCGCCCGCGCCCAGCTCCACCACCACGTCCACCGGGCGGAAGCCCTCGGTGGCGGCGGCCTCGGTGAGGGCCGCGTCCATCAGGGCGACGCCCTCCACCGAGTCCACGTAGCAGATGAGTCGGAAGCCGGGGTCGGCGGCGAGTTCGGCGGCGAGCCAGCGCAGGGCGGCCGGGTCGACCAACTCATTGGCCAGGAAGACCCGTTGGAGGCCGAAGGCACGCGCAACCCGCACCTGGTGCGGTACCGCGAGGGTGATGCCCCAGGCGCCGTGCCGCAGTTGCCGGTCGAAGAGCTGCGGCGCCATGGACGTCTTGCCGTGCGGGGCGAAGGCCAGGCCGTGGCGGGTGGCGTAGGTCTCCATCACGGCGAGGTTGTGCGCCAGGCGCTCCTCGGAGAGGGCCAGTACGGGGGTGGTGAAGCCACCGGTGAAGAGGTTGCGGCGCTCGGCGGCCAGCCCGCCCACGGTGCTCCCGGCGGCGTCCGGCGGCAGGCCCTTGAAGCGGTGGTCCACCCGCTCCTCGGCGAGCCGGGCCAGCGGCTCCTCCGGGAGGCCGGGGCGGGATCCCTGCTGCGGGTGCGGTGCGGCTGCCATGAGCGGTCTCCTCGGGAGAAGCGGACGGCTGTTCGTGGCATCGTATGCAACGGTCACCGGCAGTCCGACCGGCGCTACCGGCCGGGGCAGGCGGGACTTCCGGACACGGCCTGGGTCGTGATCGACGCGCCGGCCGTTCTCGGCTGGTCGCAGGTTGCGTTCTGGGGACGACTCGGTGGCCCGGGTGTCGCGGGCACAGGTTCGTCGTCCATACTTCCCGCCGTGGAGCAGCGCAAAGATCTGAAGATCCAGCCCGTGCAGGCAGCCTCGACTGATCCTGCGTTCATCTCCGGCCTGATGCCCTCGGGCCCCGAGGAGCAGGAGGAGACCGCCGCGCCGAAGGACGCAGCCGCCCCGGCCGCCGAGGCCGAACCGGAGTCCCCGAAGGCCGAAGTGCCCACGGACGAAGGGGAGTTGGCGGCTGACGAGGAGTCGGCCGAGGAGAGCGCGGAGGCCGGCGAGGACGAGTCGGCGGACGAGCACGCCTTCGAGGCGGCGGACCGGCGCGGTGCCGTGGAGATGGACCGTACCGGTGTCCGCTTCCGCCTGGACGGCGAGGAGGCGGATTTCCGCTGGGACGAGATCGGCGCGGTCGAGTACGAGACCTCCCGCTTCGGCCGCCGCCTCACCGTCACCGTGCACACCGCCGCCGACCGCCGCTGGTACCCGGGCGAGGTACAGGCCCCCGACAAGGCCACCCTCGACCGCTGGACCACCGCCCTGGACGCAGCCCTCGACGCCTACTTCGACGACGGGGACGAGGCGGAGGACCAGGCGGCGGACGAGGCCGACGGGACCAAGGCAGAGGCCAAGGCGGAGGACAGCGCCGCGGACGAGAAGGCTGACGACAAGGCTGACGACAAGGCCGAGACCGAGACTGCCGACTCGAAGGCCTAGGACCACCCACCCGCAGCCCGCAAACCCGCAGCGCCGCCCCGGAAGTGAAGGGGGCGGCGCTGCGGGCGTGCGGGTTCCCAGACGGCGCGGGCTACGGCAGCCCGTGTACGTGCGGGCCGACCGTCTTGGACCAGGCGCTGCCCGAGGCGGCGTCCCAGTTGGTGGACCAGGTCATCGCGCCGCGCATGCCCGGATAGGTCTTGTCCGGCTTGAAGGAACCGCAGTGGGTGCCCTGGGTGAGGCAGTCCAGCGCGTCGTTGACGACACCCGGTTCCACATGGCCGCCGCCCGCCGCCTGTGGGGAGGCGGGCAGGCCCAGGCCCACCTGGGAGGGGTCGAGGCCGCCTTCGAGCTGGATGCAGGCGAGGGAGGTGAGGAAGTCCACCGTGCCCTGGCTGTACACCTTGCCGTCGCAGCCCAGCATCGAACCGCTGTTGTAGTACTGCATATTGACGACGGTGAGGATGTCCTTGACGTTCAGCGCGGTCTGGAAGTAACCGGCCTCGGGGGACTGCATATCGATGGTCTGCGGCGCCATGGTGAGGACCAGGCCGTCGCCCGCCTTCTCGGACAGGGAGTGCAACGCCTCTGACATATAGGTGGGGTTGAGCCCGTTCTCCAGGTCGATGTCCACGCCGTCGAAGCCGTACTCCTGCATCAGGGCGTGGACCGAGTCGGCGAAGTGGGCGGCGGAGGCGGAGTCGCCGACGGCGACGGTGCCGTTCTGGCCGCCGATGGAGATGACGACCTTCTTGCCCTCGGCCTGCTTGGCCTTGATGTCGGCCTTGAACTGCTCCTCGGTGTAGCCGCCGAGGCCCTGTGAGTCGAGGGTGAAGTCGACGGCGCCGGGTGTGGTGGTGGCGTCGGCGAAGGCGACGGCGATGATGTCGTAGTCGCCGGGCACGTCGGAGAGCTTCTGCACGGTGGCGCCGTTGTCGAAGTTCTGCCAGTAGCCGGTGACGGCGTGCGCCGGGACGTCCCGGGTGTCCTGGGCTTCAGCGCCGGTGGCGAGGCCGGTCAGGGTGAGTGCGGACACGGTGAGGGCGGCGGCCAGGGCGGCGGCCCGGGTCCTCCTGCCTCGCCGGTGTGGGGGGATGGCGGTTGCGGGGTCCACTGCGTCAGCCTCCGGGGGATCGGCTGTGATGGGGGGTCGGATCGCTGCACTCCAAGCTGGTCCAGACCAATAGAGTTGTCAAGCCCCTTGCCGGAGACGGCAGTTGATCCCTCCGGCCACCCGGTGCCCGGCGGTGTCAGTCCTCGCGGATGCTGAGCAGCTCGCCCGGCTGGCAGTCCAGTTCGCGGCAGATCGCGGTGAGGGTGGAGAAGCGGATCGCCTTGGCCCGGCCGTTCTTGAGGACGGAGAGGTTGACCACCGTCACCTCGACCCTGGCCGCCAGCTCCGACAGGGTCATCCCGCGCTCGGCCAGCAGCCGGTCGAGATGGACCCTGACCCGGTGCTCCTCCTCGGGCGGCATCAGACCAGCCCCTCGGTGTCGGCCCGGAGCCGGGTCCCCCGCCGGAACACCTCGCCCAGGGCCAGGATGAGGAAGGCGAGCAGGACGAACTCGCCGGTGAAGGTGGCCGAGACGGGGATCTCAGCGGCCATGGGGGTGCCGCGCACCAGCAGTGCCGTGGTGATCGTCGGCAGTATCGGGGAGAGGATCGCCTGCACCAGCACGATGATCCCGATGGCGCTCAGCCGCCGGGCGTTCCTCGGTACGAAGACATCGCCGTCCCGCAGCGTCCTGGCCATCTGGATCAGCAGGCCCAGGATCACCAGCAGGAGCAGGCTGCCGACCACCTCCGGCAGGGCGAGCAGCAGCCGTTCGCCCAGGCCGGGATGGGCGATGGTGAGGTCGGCGTGGTCGGTGCCGGTGAGGGTCATCCCATGGCCGCCGGTCCCCTCGGTGACGCTGCCCGGCACCCGGGTCGCGGTGCCGATCTGGACCTCGCGGGTGTCCATGGGGTCGATGGCCCCGGCCACCCCGAGTGCCGGCAGCAGCACCCCGAAGATCGCGGCCAGTACCGCCGCCACCACCAACGCCCCCTCCAGAAACCGGTTGTCGGTCCGGCTCCACCAGGACTGCGTACCCATGATTCCCCCTGCTGTCAGTAGCGCCATATCGCTTATCGATACTATCGATAAGCGATATGGCTTCTGTCAAGCCGGGTCCGGTGTCCGCACAACACAGCGCCCTCCGGCCGTAGTTGGCCGGAGGGCGCTGCATTTTCAGGGGTACCCCCGTAACCCCTGGCGCTGCGTCGGTCGGTGTCAGTCCTCCGACCGGTCGCGGCGCAGCTTGTCAGCCGTCCAACCGAGGGCGCAGCCCGCGAGGAGGACGCCGTTGGACAGCCAGAGGCCCAGTGCGTCGAAGCCGGGACGGCCCCAGAGCACCGAGAGCGAGAGGAACTGCGCGGCGACCGGCACCGCGCAGGCCGCGACGGCGTGCTGGAGCGGCCGCTCGGACTGCGGCTCCGGGTGGACGGTGGCCGCGGCCCAGGTGGCGAGGGTGACGCAGACCAGGTTCGGCAGATGCACCAGCAGCAGGGCCGAGCCGAAGGACTCGGGGCCCTTGTCGCCGGTCACCGGCCCGTAGAGGGCGTTCATCTGGATGTACTCGGTGATCAGGAGGACGAGGATGCCGACGGCCCAGGCGCGGATGAAGGCGAACACTCCGGCGCTTCGTTCCCCTCGTTCGGCACCGGCGGGCCGGTAGCCGGTCGAGCCGTAGCGTGCCATCAGTTGCCTCCGAGGAGCTGGTAGAAGAAGAGGGTGGCGAATCCGGCGGTGGCGAGACCGCAGCCGCCGACCAGTGCCACGCACTGCAGGACCGGCGACCAGGAGCTGCCGCGGCCCGCGATGGTCGCGGTACGCGCGGGGTCGTGCGGGTCGTAGGCGACGGTCACCTCGTCGCCCGGGTTCATCAGCCAGCCGGCGAGGTCCTCGAACTCGACGTCCTCGCCCTGCTCGGTGCGGAAGGCGAACCAGTGCCGCTTGGCGTCCGAGCGGTTGTACGGCTCGGTCTCCACCCGCACACAGCGCCCCGGTGCCCGGGCACCGCCGCGCAGGGTGCGGACGACGGTGCCGAGGCGCCGGAGGTACTTCCAGGTGAAGGTGCCGAAGAAGACCGCCAGCACACCGGCGATCAGGAACCCGGCACCCCCGCCCATGGTCAGTGCACCTCGACGGAGTCGATGATCTTGTCCAGCTCCGAGGCGGACAGCAGGCCCTTCTTGGCGTCGATGCGCACCGCGAAGGTCTTCTGGTGCGAGTCGAGGCCGGTGAGGATCACGCCGGTGACCCGGGTGCCCTTCGGCGGGGTGTTCTGCTCACCGGAGGAGCCGAACTCGAAGTCGATGCGCTTGGCGTCCTTCGCACCCGAAAGCGCGATGTCCTTGGTGGACTTGACGGTGGAGCCGAGCTGGACACCGGCCTCGGCGCCGATCGCGGCCTCGGCCGCGGAGTCCGCGTTGGTGAAGTCCAACTGCACGGTGATCAGCGAGACCAGCGAGCCGTTCTGCTCGCGCTGTGCGGCCGCCGCGTTGTACTTGCTGCGGTCGGCGGCGCTCTGCGGGGTGTACCCGTCGGCGCCCTTCGGGTAGGAGACGTCGGCGCCCTTGGTCTTGAGGGTGCCCCAGCCGTCCGGCACGGAGGCCGCGCCGGAGGCCTGGTCGTCGCCGCAGGCGGTGAGTCCGCCCAGGGCGAGCGCGGCGCACACGCCGGCGACCGCGGCCCTGCGGCGTCCCGCGCTGAGGATGCTCCGGTTCTTCGTCACCTCTGCGTGCCTTTCTCTTCGTACGTCGTGTGCCCGACAGATGCGGCCGGTCCCGGGGCGCATCAGTTCGCACAGTAGCTGTAGGGAACGTACGAACGCTTGCCGTCGTGCGGGGCCCCGAGGAACTGGGCGTCGTTGAGGATCTCCTCCTTCTTCTCCGTGCTCACGGAGAAGCCGAGGCTCAGGCCCAGGTTCAGCTCGAAGCCGTACTCGGCGGCGTTGGTCTCGCCGGTGTACTTGGTCTTGCTGGACTGGCCCTTGTCGAAGAGGAGTTGGCCGAAGGGGTCGTCGTCGCCGGGGCGGGTGGTCGGCGCGTGGTCGCCGAACATGTAGGCGAAGGGCGCGCCCATGTCACCCGAGCCGTCCAGCCACTTCTCGGCGATGGCGCGGTCCGCGTCGCCCTCGGGACCGGGCGGGAAGGTGATGCTGTTGGTGACGACGTCGATGCCGCTCTCGCCGTCGGTGCCGGAGCCCTTGCCGCTGCCGCCCTTCTTGTCCTTGCCTTCCTTGCCGTTGTCGCCGCCGACCTCGACGCTGCCCTTGGCGGCCTTGTCCTCGATGGTCTGGGTCATGTCGATCCGGGTGATCTTCCCGGTCTTCTTGTCCTTGGTGACCGTGATGCTGCCGGTCTGGGAGCGGTCCTTGGAGACCTTGGCCTTGGCCGGTCCGGCCTCCACCCCGGCCTCGGCGCCGTAGTCGATCGCGGCGGAGTAGGTGTAGGACTTGGTGTCGCTGTACTTGTTGTCGGTCCAGGTCACCTCGGGGGAGAACTTGAAGTGGCCGCCGAGGGTGGCGCTGATGCCCTCCTCGTCACCGGCGGACAGCTTCATCCCGCCGGAGGCCGAGAGGTCCAGGCCGACCTTGCCGTAGTTGATCTGGCGGTTGCTGCCGAGGGCCTTGTCGACCCGGTCCTGGATCTCCTCCTGCTCCTTCAGCGGGCCCTTGCCGATGAGGTAGAGGAGGCTGTTGCCCATGCTGGCCTCGGCGCCGCCGGGCATCTTCTGCTGCATGTCGTACATCTGGAGCTTCTCGATGTCGTCGCGGAACTTCGCGGCTTCCTCGGGGCTCTCGAAGACCCAGGTGTCGCCGTTGGTGACCTTGACGCCGGCGCCCAACTCCAGTTTGTTCTCGCCCATTTTGCCGACCTTGGCGCCGGGCTTGAAGTCCTTCTTCACGCCCACGGAGGCGGCGTCGGTGAAGGTGACGTAGACCAACTCGTCCTTGTCGTCGACCTTGCCGTCCTTGTTGACGTCGTAGTTGGCCTTGAGGTGCTTCTCCTCGAAGCCGTACTCGTTGCCGATCTCAAAGAAGAGGATCTTGGCCTTGGAGCCCGCCTTGTCCGTCACGGACGATATCTGGCACAGCGGAGGCTCGAAGTCCTTGTCGGTGACGGGCTTGTCGGCGGTGGGCTTGCCGCTGCTCCCGCAGTTGGAGCCGCCGGTGAGCTTGCAGATCTGCGCCGAGATGCTGTCGGCGACGTTCTGGCCCACCTGGGTGCCGTTGAGGCCGAGTGCGATGCCGACCACGACGACCACCATGCCGAGGTACTCGACCGGGCTGGCGCCCCGGTCGTCCCAGCGTCTGCGCGCCCTCGGCGTGCTGTTGACGTCCCCCTGAGCCATGGCAGGCCTCTCCTGTCGCTCCTGCGTGTACTCGCCCCTGCGGGTACTGCGAAACAGCGAGCGGACCGCTCGCCGAGCCGCGATCGTAGGGCGTCTGTGCAGGTCAAAGCGTGGGCCCCAGGGCCCAAACCCGGGCCCACCCGTTTTCCGCGCGGGCTGGGCCCCGCTTCCGGTGGAGTTCCCATCCGCCTTGTTTTTCAAGGACCTTGGCGAACTTGGCGAACTTGGCGAACTCGGCGGACTTCGCGATCTTTACGGGTGCGTGCTTTACGAGTGCGGGGCAGTGTGCAAAAGCCCGTGTCGGCGGCCGGGAACCCGCGTCAAGATCGAATCCGGGCCGTCACCCGCCGCCGGATATCTGCTAGGTCACAAAGCGGAGGCTCCGCCACCACAATTCCCGTCCGCTTTGCCCGGTTACGCCCAAGAATGCGAGGTCAATCCCTGGGTCTTGTCCGGAAGATGGGGTGTTCTCCGGTGCGTATGGCGTGGATAAAGTGCATCGGTAGCTGTGCAGCTTGCTGAACGACCCACGGGTCACCGACGACGGTCGGCGGCCGCAGGGAACCGGGGGAACCGAAGTGCCGACCGCTATCGCCGTGACCAGCGCGGATCTCGTGCTGCCGCCGAACGACCAGCAGACGCCGCCGGCCACCGCCGTCCAGGGTCCGGACGCCCAGCCGCTCGAAGCGGCACTGGCCGAACTCCAGACCCTGATCGACCAGCACGGCTATGTGATCGTGGTGTATTCCTCCGCGGTTCCACTCGCCGTCGAACGGCGTCTGCACACCATGCGCTCGATTCTGGAGTCGGATCGGATCGCGCTGCTCAGATCTGATCTCCCGCCGCTCGGCCTGGCCGTACTCGTTCGCAAACTGCGCCAACTCTCGATATGCGACCTGAGCCCCGGAGTCGTCGCTTCCGCCGGGTATCTGCTCACGCACTACATCCACGCGGGAGCCGTCCTCAATTCGGTCGCCCGGCTTGATCATGTACCGGTCAGCCTTAAATCCCATGCCAAGTCCTGGATGCCGGGCTCCCAGTTCGGCGTCATCGCGAATCCGCAACCGCAACTCGTGAAACTCGGCCCCGAAGCACAGCTCGCCGGCCCCGAGTTCGGCACCTGGCTGCTGGTCGCCAAGGGGCAGTTGCAGACCGACTGGGTCACCGGCACCCTCGCCAACGCCTGGCAGGTCCAGGGGCTGCGGGAGACTCCGCTGCCCGCCGACTCCCAGCGGTGGTGGGGCACCGGCAGACTCGTCGAGTTCGCCACCTATCTGCCTGACACCTCCGTGCTCTACCAGCTCGTGACCTCGGTGCGCCGGGACCGCTGCCACTGGTGCGGCCTCGAACTCATCGGAGAGCAGTGCGTGTTCTGCTCCGCCGCGCCGCCCGAGCGCGAGAACCGAACCGCCGCCGCGGGTGTCCCTGTGGGTAGGCACGCCCAAGAGTCGCCGCACCGGCACTGACGCGAACCGCCGCCGGCCCGCATCCGCCGCCGACGGCCACCCACCGACCGCACGACCGCACCGACCCAGACCGCCCGCACCGACGTCCCCAACGAGGTAGTCCGGCCCATGAACTCCCGCCAGCGCCGCGGCGTGATACTCCTGCTCCTTTCCGTCCTGTGTGCCTTCGGCGCCTTCGCCGGGGTCATCTCGGTCATCAGCGACGTCAACTCCAAGGTCGGCCCGGAGGTCTCCGCCTACCGGCTCAAGTCGGACGTGGCGCCCTACACATCGCTCAACACCGGCCAGTTCGAGAAGGTCTCGATGCCGAAGCGGTGGCTCTCCGACAACGCCGTCACCGACATCTCCGAGATCAACGGCAAGATCGCCGTCACCCGGCTCCGCCAGGGCTCGCTGCTCCAGAGCGACATGATCGTGAAGCGGCCCGCGCTCAAGTCCGGTGAGCAGGAGATCGCCATCATGATCGACGCCGCCACCGGCGTCGCCGGCAAGATCACCCCCGGGTCCACGGTCAACGTTTTCGCCACCTTCGCCGGCGAGGGGGACGGCTCGGCCGCCCAGTCGAAGATCATCGTCTCCAACGCCAAGGTCATCGACGTCGGCAAGCTCACCGCGCTCCAGCCCAACGAGGACGACAAGAACGCCTCCGCCACCCAGGCCGTGCCGATCACCTTCGCGCTCAGCACCCTCGACGCACAGCGCATCGCGTACGCCGAGTCCTTCGCCGCGCACGTCCGGCTCGCCCTGGTCGCGCCCGGCAGTGACACCACCGTCCGGCCGAGTGAGCGCACCTACGAGCTCACCAAGGACAAGTGAGGTTCTGATGCCCACGAGGATCCTCCCGGCTGTGGGTGACCCGGACGCCGCCCGGTCCATCACCACCCTGCTCAGCCAGTTGCCCGACGCCGAACCAGCGGCGCCGGTCAGCGACTCCACACAGCTGATGGACACCCTCGGCCGCCTCGCCGCCGAGTCGCTCGACGAGCTGCCCGAGGTCGTGGTGGTGCACGAGCGGATCGGCCCGGTGCCCGCCCTGGAGCTGATCCGCGAGGTCGCCCTGCGCTTCCCCGCGGTCGGCGTGGTGCTCGTCACCGCCGACGCCAGCCCCGGCCTGTTCTCCGCGGCCATGGACTCCGGCGCCCGCGGCCTGGTCGCCCTGCCCCTCAGCTACGAGGAACTGGTCAGCCGGGTCCAGGCGGTCGCCCAGTGGTCGGTCGGCGTCCGCCGGCACCTCGGCCACAGCTCCGACGTCTTCACCGGCCCCGGCGGCACCGTCGTCACCGTCACCGGGGCCAAGGGCGGCGTCGGCACCACCCTCGCCTCGGTCCAACTCGCCCTCGCCGCACAGGCGTCCGGCAAGCGGGCCGCCCTGGTGGACCTCGACCTCCAGTCCGGCGATGTGGCGTCCTACCTCGATGTGCAGTTCCGCCGGTCCGTGGTCGACCTCGCCTCCATCACCGACATCTCGCCCCGCGTCCTCGCCGACGCGGTCTTCGGCCACGACACCGGGGTCGCCCTGCTCCTCGCCCCCGGCGAGGGCGAACGCGGCGAAGAGGTCACCGACCGCTCCGTCCGCCAGATCATCAGCGCCCTGCGCTCCCGCTACGACGTGGTCGTCATCGACTGCGGCACCCAGGTCACCGGCGCCAACGCGGCCGCCGTCGAGATGGCCGACACCGCGCTGCTCGTCACCACCCCCGACGTGGTCGCGGTGCGCGCCGCCAAACGCATGGTGCGGCTGTGGGACCGGCTCCAGATCCGCAAGGCGGAGGAGTCCCTCATCGTCGTCAACCGCTACACCCGCAACACCGAGATCCAGCCGCCGCTCATCCAGAAGATCACCGGCACCAGGGTCACGGCCATCGCCGTGCCCGCCAACTTCAAGGACCTGCAGAGCGCGGTCGACGCCGGCCGCATCCATGAACTGGACAGCAAGAGCGTGGTGAAACAGGCGCTTTGGGGCCTCGCGGGCGAACTCGGCCTGGTGCAGATGCCCGACCCCGGCGCAAAGGGCGGCAAGGCCCGCGGTGACCGAGGCTCCCTGCGAGTCCGGCGCCGCGGCGGCCGCGACGACCACAACGAGGGGGAGGGCTGATGACAGCCCAGCAGATATCCGCACCACCGGCACCCGTCCCACTGAGACGCCCGGTGGGCACCGGTGGCGCTCTCCGGTACCTGCGGCAGGTCCAGCATGTTCGCCGCCGGGACCGCGGCCAGGTCACCGTCGAGTTCCTGGGCATGACACCGCTGATCATCCTGACGCTGGTGCTGCTCTGGCAGTTCGTGCTGGTCGGCTACACCTACACGCTCGCCGGGAACGCCGCCGACAAGGCCGTCAACGCCGCCACCGCCGCCCACCACTGGGACCGGCAGTCCGCCTGCCGGCAGGCCGGCTCCAAGGACCTGCCCGGATCCTGGGCCGGCTCCGCCGACATCAACTGCCACACCTCCGGCAACTACGTCACCGCCGATGTGCACCTGAAGGTCCCGGTGCTCTTCCCCGGCTCCATCGCCTTCCCGTTCCATATGAACGGCCACGCCGGCGCCGTCGAGGAAGAGGTGAACTGACCGATGCCCGCCGCCACTCGCACCCCGCGACGCACCGCGGACAGCACCGCACACAGCACCGCCGCGCGCCCCGCGGGCCGCCTCCGCAGCCGGCTCGGCGAGCGCGGACAGGTCGCCGTCGAGTACCTCGGCTTCATCCCGATCCTGCTGCTCGTCGCCATGGCCGGCGTCCAGGTCGGCCTCGTCGCGTACACCGCGCAGCAGGCCGGCACCGCCGCCCGCACCGCCGCCCGCAGCGCCTCCCTCGACAACCCGGGCTGGCGGCAGGACGGCTACCGCGCCGTCAGCGGCTGGGTCGCCGACGGCACCCGCTTCGACCGAGGCGACTACGGCAAGGAGGTCAAGGTGACGGCCACGGTCAAGATCCCGTCCATCGTCCCCTTCTGGGACTTCGACCCGGCGACCAAGTCCGCCACCATGCCGCGCGACTTCTGACCAGGGCCGCACCGGCAGCCGGCCCCCGCCGGCACACGCACGAACGAGGAGCATCCACCCATGAGCCTGCGGGCACGCATCAACTCCCCGGAGGAGAGCGGCGTACAGGGCGAGGACGGCCATCTGGTCGCCAGCTACCGCGCCAAGCTGCTGGAGGAGATCGACCTCGCGGAGATGTCCGGCCTCGCCGCCGCCGAGCGCCGCGCCCGCCTGGAACGCGTACTCGGGCACATCATCAGCCGCGAGGGCCCGGTCCTCTCGACCGTGGAACGCTCCCAGCTGATCCGCCGCGTCGTCGACGAAGCCCTCGGCCTCGGCATCCTCGAACCGCTCCTCGAAGACGCCTCCATCACCGAGATCATGGTCAACGGGCCCGACGCCATCTTCGTGGAGCGGGCCGGCCGGGTCGAGCAGCTCAATATGCGCTTCGCCTCCCACGACCAGCTCATGCAGACCATCGAACGCATCGTCTCCACCGTCAACCGCCGCGTGGACGAGTCCAATCCGATGGTCGACGCCCGGCTGCCGTCCGGCGAGCGCGTCAACGTGATCATCCCGCCGCTGGCCCTCACCGGCGCCACCCTCACCATCCGCCGCTTCCCCCGCTCCTTCACCCTCCAGGAGATGATCGCCTTCGGCTCCCTCGACGAGCACATGCTGATGCTGCTCGCCGGACTGGTGCAGGCCCGCTTCAACGTGATCGTGTCCGGCGCCACCGGCACCGGAAAGACCACCCTGCTCAACGCGCTCTCCGGCCTCATCCCCGAGGCGGAACGCATCATCACCATCGAGGACTCCGCCGAACTCCAGCTCCAGCAGGCCCATGTGATCCGGCTGGAGTCCCGCCCGCCCAACGTGGAGGGCCGCGGCCAGATCACCATCCGCGACCTGGTCCGCAACTCCCTCCGGATGCGCCCCGACCGCATCGTCGTCGGCGAGGTCCGCGGCGGCGAGTCCCTCGACATGCTCCAGGCCATGTCCACCGGCCACGACGGCTCCCTCGCCACCGTGCACGCCAACAGCGCCGAGGACGCCCTGATGCGGCTCCAGACCCTGGCGTCCATGTCCGAGGTGGAAATCCCCTTCGAAGCGCTCCACGACCAGATCAACAGCGCCGTCGACTGCATCGTGCAGCTCACCCGCAACGCCGACGGCGCCCGCAAGATCACCGAGATCGCCATGCTGGACAGCCACGGCAGCGACCCGTACCGCATCGTCTCCGTGGCCCGCTTCAACGCGCAGCCGATGGGCAGCGACGGCCTCATCCACGGCGCCTTCCAGTACTTTCCCCTCCCCCGACGCACCGCCGAGCGGCTCTACATGGCCGGGCAGCCCATCCCACAGGCCTACGGAGTCGCCACCTCGGCAGATCAACTCGCCACCCGAGAGGCCAGGTAGAAGCCCCATGCTCGACAAGGACCAACTCGTTCCGCTGACGATCGGCGTCACGCTGCTCACCTGCGTCCTCGTCGTCATGGGCATCCACGCCTACGCCTCGGGACGCGCCCAGCGCGACGCCATGGTGGACCGGCTCTCCCACACCGGTCAGATCCCCGTCGGCCGGCACCGCCGCTTCCGCAAACTCGACCGCCGCATCCGCCGCACCCGCTTCGGCAAACGCATCGAGTTCAAACTCGCCGCCACCGGACTCGACGTGACACCGGGCGAGTTCTTCGTCTACATGCTCGCCACCGTCGCCGCCCTGTGGATCATCGGGCAGGCCGCCCTGGCGTCCTTCTTCGGACCCATCGCCGGCCTGCTCGGCGTCTATGCGGCGATGCAGTTCCTCAACTGGCAGCGGCAGAAGCGCATCGAACGCTTCATCAACCAACTCCCCGAACTGGCCCGCATCCTCGCCAACGCCACCCAGGCCGGACTCGCCCTGCGCACCGCCCTGTCCATGGCCGCCGACGAGCTGGAAGCCCCCGCCGGAGAGGAACTCTCCAAGGTCGCCAGCCAGTTGGCCGTCGGGCACACCATCGACGACGCCCTCGCCGAACTCGCCGAACGCCTCCCGTCCCGCGAACTCGTCGTCCTCGTCACCACCCTGGTCCTCTCCAACAAGGCAGGCGGCACCGTCGTCGGCGCCCTGCGGAACCTCACCGAGACCCTTGAGGAACGTAAGGAGACCCGGCGCGAGGTCCGCACCCAGCTCTCTCAGGTGAACATGACCGCGTACGCGGTGCCCGTGATGGGCGTCGGCGCCCTGCTGCTGATGAACGGCGTCAAGGACGGTGCACTCGACCGGATGACCAGCTCCACCATCGGACAGGCCTGCGTCATCATCGCCTTCGGCCTCTACGCCCTCGGCTTTGTACTCATCCGCCGCATGTCCCGCATCGACATCTGAGGCAAGGAGGCACCGGCATGGAACTGATCCTCGCACTCGTCATGGGCCTCAGCGTCTGGGGCTTCTTCGCCGGCATCCGGATGTACCGCAGGGACGCCAAACTCCCCGGCGACCTCGCCGTCGCCCTGGAGGTCGGCGCCACCCGCACCGGCGCCGCCAACTCATTGGTGGACCGCCTCGGTATGCGCTACGCCCCCGCCGTACTGCGGATGATGGGGCCCAAGCAGGTCAACAAGGTCCGCCGCAAGATCGACCTCGCGGGCAACCCCGGTGGCCTCACCATCGACCGCTACGCCGCCCGCCGCGCCGTCTATGGCGTCCTCGGCGGCGTGGGCGGCCTCGTCATGCTGTCAAAGGGCAGCGTCTTCGTCGCGCTGATGCTCTTCGCGTTCGGCGCCTTCTGGACCGAGGTCGGCATCTGGTCCGCGATGCGCATCCGCAAGGACGAGATCGAACGCACCCTGCCCGACTTCCTCGACGTCCTCGCCGTCGTGGTCAGTGCCGGCCTCGGCTTCCGTCAGGCCCTGGACCGCGTTGCCTCCAAGTATGAGGGCCCGTGGTCGGACGAACTCCGTATCACCCTGCGGCAGATGGACATGGGCATGAGCCGCCGCCAGGCCTTCGCCGAGCTGCGCAAGCGCAACGACTCGGAACAGGTCGCCATGTTCGTCACGGCACTCCAGCAGGGCGAGGAACTCGGCGCGCCCATCGTCGACACCCTCGTCGCCATCGCCACCGACATGCGCCGCACCGACGCCCAGAACGCTCGCCGCAAGGCTGCCCGTGCCGTCCCCAAGGCCACCATGATGATCACCACCTTTATGGTGCCGGCCACCATGATCCTTCTCGGCGCGGGCCTGCTGCTCGGCTCCGGTACCGACTTCGGCTCCATCGCGGGCAAGTGAGGCACCAGCCATGGCCATCTCCCTGAAGCCGCGCCGCCGGGGCTCCGCCCGCGGCGCGGCGGAGATCACCACTCCGCCGTCCGACGGGCGGATCCCCGGGCAGCGGCCGGGCGCCCGCCCCCTGCGGCCCGGTGCCGGTGCCGCCTCGGCCGGGCCCGCCCTCACCATCCAGGTGAGCGCCCTCCAGGCGATGTGCCGCCAGGTCTTCGGCTTCCGCCTCGCGATGATCGCGCTGGCCGCACCCGTCGCCCTCCTCAACGCCGCCCCGGGCGTCGCCTCCCAACTCGTCGCCGCCTCCGTCCTGGTGACGTTCATGGTCTCCTACGTCCTCTTCCGGGACTGGGAGCGCTTCGGGCCGATGCTGCTGCGGCACCCCTCGCTCCTCGCCGTCGACGTGCTCTTCGGCGCCCTCCTCCTCGCCGCCGCCGGCCCCCAGTCGACCCTCGCCTATGTCAGCGTCTGCACCCCCCTGCTCGCCGGCATCGTCTACGGCTGGCGCGGCGCCGCCTTCTTCGCCTCCCTCCAGGCCTGCATCCTCGTCCTCGTCGAGTCCGCCGCTCACAGCAACCGGTCGATCGCCGAACGGGTCCTGCTGCCCGGGCTCTGCCTCCTCATCGGCGTTGTCGGTGTGACCCTGCGGAATCTGCTGCTGCGGTTCGGCGCCGCCACCGAAGCCCTCACCGCGGTCCGGGCCCGCCTCGCCGTCACCGAGGCCGTCGACTCCGAACGCGCCCGCCTCGCCCGGGAGATGCACGACTCCGTCGCCAAGACCCTGCACGGCCTCGCCCTCGCCGCGGACGGTCTCGCCGGCACCGCCGACCGGATGGACCCGCTCACCGTCCGCCACCAGGCCGAACTGGTCGCCCGCTCCGCCCGCCGGGCCGCCTCCGAATCCCGCGAACTCCTCTCCGACCTGCGCCGCGAATCCGGCCTGGACGGCGACGGAGTCGACGTACTGGGTGAACTCGCCGCCCGCACCGCCGACTTCGGCCGCCGCACCGGACTCCCCGCCACCTACCGGCCCCTCGGCGACACCCCCGCCCCGCCCGTCCCGCACGCCGTGGCCCGGCAGCTCCTCACCATCGCCTCCGAAGCCATGGAGAACGCCCACCGGCACGCCCACCCCACCCGCCTCGCGGTCCGCGGCGGCGTCCACGGCGACCAGTACCGCATCAGCGTCTACGACGACGGCCGTGGTCTGCCGCCCGGCACCAGCCTCGACGACCTGCGCAAAGCGGGGCACTTCGGCCTGGTCGGCATGGTGGAGCGCGCCGCCTCCGTCGGCGCCCGCATCCGGATCGGCCGCGGGCGTGCCGCCCAGGGGACGGAGGTGCGGGTGGACCTGCCGCTGGCCGCGGTCACCCCCGACATCGCCGTACCCACCGCGGACGGCATCCCCAGCCCCCGCACCCCGCTCACCCAGCCCGACCCGCCGCCCCACTGATCCGCCGCACGGTCGCCCCCGCCGCTCTCCCCGCCACCCGACTCCCCGAGAGGAGGCCGCAGAATGCCGGCAGACACACCACACTCGGGCGGATTCCCGTACCCGCCGAACAATGTGACCCAGCAGACCTCTGCGCACTCGGTAGCCCGCTCAGAGCACACCCCGGCCCAGGGCCTGCCCTCGCAGAACACCCCGCCGGACGGCTCCCCGGCCCCGCCCGGCCCCGTCCCGCCCGAGGGCCCGCCGCCCGCCACCGCCTTCCCCGCCCCACCCGCACCGCCCACCGCCGCGCCGCTGCGGGTCGTGGTCGCCGACGACAACCCGGTGGTACGCGCCGGGCTCACCGTGCTGCTCTCCGGCCGCGACGACATCCAGGTCGTCGGCGAGGCCGCCGACGGCCACCAGGCCTACCAGGCGGCCGAACAGCACCGGCCCGATGTGGTCCTGCTCGATGTGCGGATGCCCGGCGTCGACGGCATCTCCGCCCTGCCGTACCTGGTGCGGATCGCGCCGGTGATGATGCTGACGTACAGCAGGGAGAGCGAGATCGTCCGGGAGGCGCTGCGGCTCGGCGCCGGGGGCTATCTGGTGCACGGCGAGTTCACCGCCGACCAGCTCGTCGCCGCCGTCCGCGGCATCAAGGAGGGCCGCCCGCACTTCACCCACACCGCGGCCGGCGCCCTCCTCGCCCATGTACGGCAGGACCCGGCCAGCCCGCAGCCCCCGCCGCTGCCCGACGGCCTCGGCACGGCGACCGCCTCCCATCTGGCCCCGGACACCCGCCACCCCGGAAACATTCCACCCGCAACACCCCGGACACCGCCGGAAACCCCCGGATACGACGGCTCCCACCTGCACCGACACCCGCCCGCGGGCTATGCGGCGGAGGGGGTTTCACGACAGCAACCGCATATGGCACAGTCTGCGTCTGGATGGGCAAGGGCGGACAACGCGCCCCACGAAGGCGTCAACAGGGCGCAGTACCAGTTGAGTTCGAGGGAGGCGGAGATCATGGACCTCATCGCGTCCGGCATGAACAACCAGCAGATCGCCGCCACCTGCTTCATCAGCGAAAAGACCGTCAAGAACCACATCAACCGGATCTTCGCCAAGCTGCACAGCACCAGCCGCAGCGAGGCCGCCGCCAAGTGGCTCGGCACCGCGCCCGGCCACGGCGGCGGCCCGGGCGCCGGAAGGGGGAGCGGCAGCCGTGGCTGAACGGGGGATCAGGGCAGCGGGCCACGGGGCCCACCCGCACGGCAGCAGGGCCCAAAGCACCCTTTGGGCCCGGGAATGGGCCCTCGGGCCCTGCTTTGGGACCCCCCGAGGGGCGTACGTTTCTCGTGTCGAAAGCGGCACCGGCCAGGAGGAAGCCGGTTCCACGGACGACACCACAAGAACTTGCGCGTCGGCCGAACAGGGGTCGGCCGAACCTGGAGGGGAACATCATGAGCAACCCGATGCTGAAGGCCGCCGTCGACACCAAGGTCCGCGTGAACGGTTGGAAGAACACCACGGTCGAGGCCATCGAGCGCCGCAGCGACAAGGGTCAGACCGCAGTCGAGTACCTGGGCATCATCGCGGTGGTCGTGGCGATCGTCCTGGCGATCGCCGGCACGGACATCGGCCAGAACATCTTCAACGCGATCAAGGACAAGATCACCGAGGTCACCGGCGGCTGATGAGGCTCCGTCAGCACGGCGATTCAGGGCAGGCCTTCCCCATCTACATCACGGTGGTGGCGGGCCTGCTCTTTCTCGCGTTCGCGTATCTTGCGGTCGGCCAGGCCGCAGCGACGAAGAACGGGGCTCAGACGGCGGCCGACTCGGCGGCCCTCGCGGCAGCGCAGGACCAGCGTGACCAACTCGCAGGTGTGTGGCTGAAGAACATCCTCGACCCCAGCCTCTGGGAGTCGATCCTCGATGGCACCACGACCGGGCTGAACCCGTCCTGCTGGCGCGCCCAGCAGTTCGCCGCCCGTAATGGTGCACACCTGGACAACGGGTACTGCGACAAGGGCTGGTGGCCCCTCAGCTACACGGTCAAGGTCAAGACTGACAAGCCCGTGGGCGAGAGCATCGTGCCCGGCACGGAGCACAAGTACGCCACGGCCACCGCCCGCGCGGTGATCGAACCCCGATGCTCCTTCAACCCCCTCCCCGACAACGGGAACGGCAAGGGCAAGGGGAACGGTGGCGGCAACGGAAAGGGCAAAGACAAGACGCCCCTTCCGGAGCTGATCTGCAAGGGCAAGCACTGGAACCTTGACCCGGACCACCTGGTGAACCTGCCCGGCCCTGAAGACCTCTTCGACGTTCATCTGGCCGACTGACAAGCGATCGACGAACAAAGGAAACGTACTCATGAGCAAGCGGTTCGCTACGAAAGCCCGTAGGGGGATGGTCGCAGTGGCCGTTGTGGCCGGTCTGACCTTCGGGGCGGCCGCCTGCAGCAGTGACGACGACAAGAAGGATCCGCCGTCGTCCTCCGCATCCAAGAGCGACTCCGGTCCGGGCACGCAGACGGACGACCCGGGTGAGAAACTGGCCGAACTCAAGGGGCAAGAAGGATTGTTGCTTTCCATCAATTCGGCTAAGCGCGACAGTGGTGGGTTCGTCACTGTCAATGGCTCGATGAAAAACGATGGCGGCAAGTCGGTTAATGTTCCGGCCCAGTTGAGCGGTGATGAAACCGAAATCCTCCGGCACGGTGTCTCTCTTGGAGGGGCCACCCTGGTGGACTCCAAGGGAAAGAAGCGCTACTACGTGCTGCGGGACACCGAAGGCAGGCCGCTGACCACTACGGGATTCCCTGCTGTCAAAGCGGGCGAGAGCGTCCCCGTCTTCATGCAGTTCCCCGCCCCGCCGGCGAGCACCTCCGAGGTGACTTTCCAGATTCCGACCTTCTCGTCCGCGTCCATCAAGATCTCGGGCTGAGGCGGGACTCATGAACCACACCCGATTCGGTTCCCGTGTTCCGGGAGTGCGTCCCGCCGTCGTGGCGATGGCCACTTCGGTCGTGCTCGCGGCCGGCGTCCTGACAGCGGCCACCACGGCGTCCGCGGACGACGGCCCGAGCCAGCCGCCCGGCACTGCGCCGTCCGCGTCCGCCCCGGTCAAGATCGACCCCAAGGACCCCGACCTGAAGCTGCCGGAGGGGGCGACCCTCGGGGACCCGAAGGTGCTCGACATCAAGGCGGTCATCGGCGACGAGGGCGGTGAGGAACGTCGTGAGGACACCAACTCCGATGTGAAGTACGCCCTTCAGGCCGAGGTCCTCTTCGGCAAGGACAGTGCCAAGCTGGGCAGCGGGGCCAAGGCCCGTATCCATGGGGTCGCCCAGGAGATCAAGAAGGAGGGGTCGAGGACCGTGCGTGTCTTCGGCTTCACCGACAATCTGGGTTCCGCCGCGCACGGCGATGTGCTGTCCAAGCAGCGCGCCCGGGCCGTGGACGACGTCCTGGAGCGGGAGCTCGGCGACAGCGGCATCACCTTCGAGGTCCGCGGCTACGGGGAGAAGTTCCCGATCGCCGACAACGCGACCGAGGACGGCCGTAAGAAGAACCGCCGTGTGGAGGTCTCCTTCCCCCGCGGCAACCAGGGCTGACGCTCTACCGCTCCGAGTGGGGCCGGTCCCGTTCCAGGGGCCGGCCCCACCGGCGTGCGCGCTCGCGGCCTCGGGCGGTCGGTCGGTGGACGGTGACGGTGCCCGGGGCGGAGGTCTTGGTGGGGCACCAGATAGAGGCAGGGCCTGCCGTCCCCGCCGTACGTCTACCGGCCGGCCCCGCCCCTGGGCAGACTCATCGGTGGCAGTGCCGCGCGGCGGCCGGACGGACATGGACGGAGACACTGATGCCCACGACCAGTGAGGACGCGCTGCTGGCGCAGGCCCTGGCCGACCTGGACTGGTACGCGCGGACCCGGGACCGCGCCCGCCGCTGGCACCGGGCCACGGAGCTGGGCGCGCTCCTCGTCGGGGCGGCGACCATCATCACCGCCGGGGTCCGCGCCCCCGCCTATCTGACCGCCACCCTCGCCGGGGTCGCCGTACTCATCGGCGGATTCCGGCAGGTCTTCAACCACACCGAGCGCTATGTCCTGGCCGCGGAGGCCTGGATGCGGCTACGGCAGGCGATACGCCGCTATGAGCTGCTGCCCGAGGCGGAGCGGGACGAGGAGGCGCGGCGGCGGTTGCTGGACGCGGTCGAGGCCACCGCCGACAGCGAACTACGGGGCTGGGCCGCCTATCAGCGCGGCCCGGCAGCCTCGTACCGGAGTGATCCGGCGGCGGTGCCGGGGGAGGGCGCCGGGCAGGTGTAGCGATCGCCTCCGCGGAACCGCCAGCAGGCTGCTGTCGATGGATGGAGGCCTGGTCGCTGGGGGAGCACGTCTGGTCGCGGGCGGTGAAGTGCCTTGATACTGGCCGTACTTGGAGCCGGGAGCGGAGGCTGAGGGTATGGGGAGCGGGCGGGGGTGGTGGCGGGCGGCACTGTCCGTCGGGCTCCTCGGGGTCGCCGCCGGGGTGGTGCTGCTGCTGGAGGGTGCGGGCGGCGGCCGGGGTACGGGTGCGGTGGTCGCGGGTGGCTGCGGGTGCCTCGCGGTGTGCGCCGCGGTGATGCTGTCGCGCGGGCGGGGGAGCGGCCACCGGGGGACTCCGGGCAAGGATGGGTCAGCGTCCGGAAAGGCCTCCCGGGACACGCGGATCCGGGGTGGCCGGTACCGGTCGGTGAAGGACGACGCCTTCCTGGTCACCGTCGCCGAACGTCCCGACAGGCCTGCCCCCGGGCCCCGGACGAAGGCCGAGGCAGGGGCTTCGGAGGTACGGGGGCCGGTCACGGTGGTCGGCGGGCGGGAGGACGTCGAGTTGGCGGTGCGCGCGGAGGGGGTGCGGGTCCGCCACAAGTGGCCCAGCCCGGCCGGGGGTGCCCGCTGGCGGCTCTGGTTCGAGGAGCGGTGGGAGGCCATCGACGGCCTCTCCTTCGACTACGGCACCCATGACTCGGTCGTCGCCCTGTACGCGGTCCCGGCAGACGGAACCCGCCAACACGTGGTGGACGCAAGGGCGTTCACCGACGAACAGTGGGACAAGGTGGCCGCCGGCATCACCTACCTCACCGCCGGCCGCCTCACCCTCGACCCCACCGGCCGCGCCAACCCCGGCCCCGTCCGGGACACTTGACCGGCGCCCGAGGCGATCGACCCCGAACGTCCGGTCGCGTACGGCCCCCCGTCCCGTACGCGACCCGGTCGTTGTCCCCAGTGTGTGCTCAGTCTGCGGCATGATCCATCTGATTCCGGAATTTTTTCCAGAAAAAATTTCAGCGACCAGGGTGCACTTACGTCCATAGTTGCGGATATCGGTCACATTGGGATGCGGTGCCGCTCGTGCCGCCCGGGCCATGACATCGTTGCCCTCCCGGAAGATGAACGACGAGCGGCGAACCAGGCGAGCCGCGCACCCTGAAGGGGACCGGCCGCGAGCGGGAGTGAGGGCGTCGGAGGCATGGGGCCGAAGCAGCAACGCGGTGAGGCGACCGTCGCACAGGTGCTGGACTGCGCTCTGGAGCTGTACGCCGCCTCGGGCGAGGCCGGTCTCACCGTGGGCGCCATCACCTCCGCCAGCGGCGTCAGCGCGGGCAGTGTCTACCACCATTTCGGCAGTCTCCAGGGCGTGTTGGCCGCGCTCGCGGAACGCTGGCTGGGCCGGATGCTGACGGAGATGACCGCGGCGCTCGGGCGGGCCGACGAGGATGCGCGCGGCGGTGTCGAGGCGGTGATCCGCGCCTATCTGGGCTTCGTCCGGCACCACCCGGAGGCGTCCCGGCTGATGCACTCGGTGGCCGTGGACCGCCATGCGATGGAGCACGGACGGCAGCTCCGGAGCAACCAGGAGGCGCGGCTGGCCCCCCTCGCCAACTGGCTGCACGCCCGGCGCGAGGCCGGTCAACTGGCCCAACTCCCCGTGCCCGTACTGGAGTCACTGGTACTCGGCCCGGTGACGGCCATCGCGCGCCGCTGGATCTCGATCGGCGACATCGACCTGGACGAGGCGCTGCGGACACTGCCGGACCATGTCTGGCGGTCTGTCAGCCCCGACGCCTGAGTGACCCTTCGGGGGAGCTTCCCACAACTGCCTTGCCGCTAGGGGGCGTTGAGCCTTCACTGGACCCGGTGTTTGACTGGTTGCCCGGTCGGCCACGGCACGAAGGCGGGGAGACGATGTCGGACGGGGTGTACGGCGGCGGGTACGGGGCGGGACCGGGTGGCGGGGGCGGCTGGTCGGAGGAGCACCGTTTCGAGGCGGTCATCGCCGAACCGGCCGTACGGCAGGCGATCGCCGGACATACCGCACGGTCTCAAAGCCGCCTGAGCGCCGAGGAGTTCCTCTCCCTGGCGGCCTCGCTGACACCCCTGGTGGGGCACTCCCTGCCCAGCAGCGCAGCCCAAGGGCGGCGGCTGGCCACGAAGTTGGGCGTACGCAGTGGCAAGTCCCGTGAGGTGGCAGTGCAGTTGCCGGTGGGGCGGGCCATCGCCTCCGTACTGTGCTCTCTGGCGCTGCACGGGCAGCCGGTGCGCGGGGTGGAGCAGTACGGGGACGGCTGTGTGCTGATCGCGGAGATCCCCTCCGACGCCAGGACCTTCGGCGGTGTCCTGCGGGTGGCCGTCCGCCGGGGCGCGGGCGGGGCCTCGGCGGTGCACGCGGCGGCGGAGATTCCCGGTCAACTCCTCGACTGGGGCCGGAGCAAGGGCGCCCTGGACGCCCTCTTCACCGACCTCGCAGGACTGGGGCTCGTCTGACAGCCGCCCCCGTACTCCCCGGCGGTCCGGCTCAGGACTCGACGCCCGCCGAGGTCGATGGTCATCTGGGACAGGACATGCTTCGGTCTCGACACCTCCACCCTCGACCGGCAGACCGCCACCCTGCGCGCCGGACTGGTCGAACGCATCCCCGACCTGGCCGGCGAAATGGCACGCAAGTTCCGCATCACCGAGGAGGGGCCCGGCAGTTGGACGCGGAGCGCGAGGGCATCGTGGCGGGCCTGGACCGGGTGACGGTCGACTGGGACGACGAGGACATCGCCGCCTTCGCCGCCTGTCTGCGTCGCTTCAACGCCGATATCGAACGCCCGGGCGGCCGCCCCTGGGGCCGCCCCCGATGCCAACTTCCCTCCCTGTATCGGGTGTTGAGAGGGTGTTGCGGAGATTCCCGGCGGCGCGGAACCGGCCTGCCGGGGGCCGCGTCACCCTCCCGGTGATGCCTGAGCGCGAGGAGGCGGAGCCTGTGACGGAGCGGTTCACCATGGGGCTCGTCGAGCTGAGCGGCGAGGAGCGCGCCCTCGGCCCGTACCGGCTGCTCGGGCAGTTGGCCACCGGCGGGATGGGACTGATCTATCTGGGCCGGGACCAGCGGACCGGTCAACTCGCCGCTCTCAAAACGGTGTTGGCGCCCGGTGGAGTCAGCGCCGAGGCCCGTAGGCGCTTCCGCCGCGAGGTCGAACTCGCCGGCCGCGTCACCAGCCCCCGCACCGTCCGGGTACTCGCCTCCGACGCCGACGAGACCAGACCGTGGATGGCGATGGAGTACATCCCGGCGCCCTCACTGGAGGCGCTGGTGGTGCGGTCCGGGGCGCTCGCGGACGGGGCAGGGGTGCGCGGCGTCGGCCGGGGCACCGCGGAGGCCCTGGTCGAGCTCCACCGCCGCAAGATCGTGCACCGCGACGTCAAACCGCTCAACATCCTGCTCACCCGGGACGGCCCCAAGGTCATCGACTTCGGCATCTCGCACGCCGGCGACCTCACCAGCACCCGGCTCACCCTCAGCACCATCGCGTTCGCCGCACCGGAGCAGGCCGAGGGCGAGTCCTGCACCCCCGCCTCCGACGTCTACTCGCTCGGCGTGACCCTCTACTACATCGCCGCCGGCCACCTCCCGTACCCGGAGACCGTCGAACCGCTCCAGCAACTCAACTACGTACGGCGGGCGGAGATCGACCTGGGCGGGCTGCCGGACGGGCTGGCCGAGCCGATCGGCGCCTGCCTCGCCCGCAGCCCCGGCGACCGTCCGACGGCCCGGGAACTCCTCGATGTCCTCGCCGGTGGCACCACCGTCCTGCCCGCCGACTGGTCCACCCTGATCGGCACCTACGAGGCGGAGGGCCGGCGCCTCCAGAACGCCGGCGGCCTCTCCGAAGCGGAGACCGTGGTCCGCGACTGGACGACCCCGCCCACCCGCGTCCTCACCGAGACCCCGGCCGGACAGCGCCAGCCCGAGAAGAAACCGAAGAAACCGAAGACGCCCGAGAAGCAACAGAGTTCGGAGACGCAGGGGCCGAAGACACAAGGGCCGAAGGCCGTCGTCCGGCTCACCAGTCGTGCCACCGTGACGGTGCGCGTCCTCTCCGGCGGGAACGCGCTCGGCGCGCTCGACCCCGGGGAGAGCAAGGACTTCCCCCTCGCACCCGGCTCCCGGAACCTCCAGGTGACCGCGCCTGACCACCAGGACGCCTTCCGTATCTACGGACTGCGGCGGGACCAGACCCTGGCACTCGAAGTAAGCGCGCGGAAAGGGCAGTTGTACGTCGAGCGGCCCGGGGTCACGCCCAGGAAGGCGACCGGCGGAAGCGGATCGAACGTCTCCTGGCAGGCGGCGGCGGGGGTCACGGCCTTCATCATTGTGGTGATGGCCGTGATCCTGGTCGTGGGTACGTTGATCGAGGACGGGGCGAAGCACGAGGACGCGAAGTCCTCCGGCACCCCGCCCGCCGTCGCCACCACCGAACCCACTGACACCGCGACGGACGACCCCACCGAGGACACCACGAACGACACCACAGAGGACACCACCGGCGACAGCGAGGAGCCCACGTCCACCCCGCCGAGCCCCGAGGACGAGGCGTTCGCCGCGATCGCCGTCGACGACTGCCTGAGCGACCGGAACGGCCGGGACGGCGACTGGACCTCCGACACCCCCAGCGTCGCCTCCTGCTCCGACACCGGCTCGTACTACCGGGTCGTCTCCGTCTCCGACTCGGGCCACTGCGACTCCGCCGACCTGACCCGGTACCACGACAACGCCGACGGCTCCGAGACCGACCTCTGCCTGGACCGCAACTACCAGCCCGGCCAGTGCATGTTCGCCAAACGCGACAGCGGCCGGCTGCACACCTACTGGAACCAGGTCACCGGCTGCCACGCCTCCTTCCCCGACAAGTACGAGTACATCGTGCAGGTCACCCGTGTCTTCCCGAACGGCGCTCCGGACGGGGCCTGCGGCAGCGACCGGGTGTGGACCCCGGACAACGGCGGGACGTTCTGCGGCAGACCGGTGTGGAAGCGCACCGAACTCCCCAGCATCTGAACTCGCCACCCGGCCAGGCGGGTTCGGTACCCCGGCACCGCTGCACTACCCTCACGCACTCGGCGACGGGAGGACCGGGTGGGCATGGCGGGCGGGGCAGCGGCGGGCAAGGGGAAAGACGCAGATCAGGGGGAGGACGGGGGCCGACGGCAGAACCCACTGCGGATCCCAGCGTTCCGGCGCTATGTACTGGCCAGCCTGATCTCGGCCACCGGCACCGCCATGGCCCCGCTGGCACTGGCGTACGCGGTGCTGGGGGAGGGCGGCGGGGCGGGCTCGCTGGGGGTGGTGCTGGCCACCAACACGGTGCCCACCATCGTCTTCGTCCTCGCCGGGGGTGTCCTCGCCGACCGGTTCTCCCGCAGCCGGCTGCTGTTCGCCGGCAATCTGCTGGCGGCCGGCGCGCAGGGTGTGGTCGCGGTGCTGGTGGGGTCCGGGCACGCCACCACGGCCACCATCGCGGCCTGCGGTTTCGTCTCCGGGGTGGCCACCGCGCTCACCGTCCCCGCCGCCCGGGGCGCCGTACCCCAACTGGTCCCCGCCGAAGCCCTCCAGCAGGCCAACGCGCTGCTGCGGCTACCGGGCAACGCGGTGAAGGTGCTCGGACCGGTCATCGCGGGACTGATCGTCGCGTTCGCCGGACCGGCCTGGGCGCTCGGCTGGGACGCCATCAGCTTCCTCGTCGCGGCTCTTCTGCTGCTCGGGATGCGGCTCCCGGCACCGGTCGCCGCCGAGAGTGCCGTGGCCCAACTGCGGTCCGGCTGGCGGGCGTTCTGGTCCCGCACCTGGCTGTGGACGTACACCGCCGCGGGTACCGCCGTGGTCGCGGCCTGGCTCGCCGGGTACCAGCTCCTCGGTCCCGTCATCGCCGACCGGCAGTACGCGGGGGCCCGCGACTGGGGCCTGGTGCAGGGCGCGTTCGCGCTGGGGCTGCTGGTCGGCACCCTGGTGTGCCTGCGGCTGCGGCCCTACCGGCTGCTCGCCGTCGCCGTCACCACCGGCGCGGCCCTGCTGCTACCGCTGACGGCGATGGGCCTCGGCCTGGCACTGCCCTGGGTGCTCGGGTCCGCGGTGCTCGCCGGGATCGGCCTGGACGTGGCGGTGGTCACCTGGAGTACGGCCTTCCAACAGCACGTTCCCGAGGGCGAGTTGGGGCGGATGGGCGCGTTCAACGACGTGGGGGAGCGGCTGGCGCTGCCGCTCGGCTATCTGGTCACCGGCTTCGCCGCGTCCCGCTGGGACCCCGCCGGCGTACTGCTGGTGTGCGCCGCGGCCATCGCCGCCACCACCGTCCTCAACCTCTGTGTGCCGCAGGTGTACCGCATCAACCGGATCGACCCGCGGCAGGACCTCACCCCGGCCGCCTGACCGGTCCAACTCCCGCCGTATCAGCCCGAGTTCCGCTCCTCCACATGGACGCGGGTGCCCGGCCGCAGCCCCCAGCCGGCCATGGTCCCGGCCTCCGACTCCAGCACATGCCGGGCCCGCAGCCGCGGCGCCCCCATCCGCCCCGGCTTCATGGTGTGCACCCCGATCACCCTCAACTTCCCATCCAGATACGCCACATCGATCGGGAACCGCATCCGGAAGGTGTGCACACTGCTTGCCGGGGACAGCAGCAGCGCCCCCTCGATCCCGTCCCGTCCCAGCAGCCCCCGGGTACGGGCCCGGTAGGACGTGGCGATCTCCAGCGGCACCGCGCCCCCGGTGCCGTCCGCCCCGCCGCCCTCGATATGCAGCCTGCCCCGCCCGTTGCGCCAGCGCCCCATGGCGCCCCCTCCCTCGTACGGTGACCGGCCACCGACGGCCGGGTACGGCGCCCGCGGCGCGGACCCCGGACGACGGTATCCGCCCGGCGGCACGGGTCCCAGGGCTCGCCGCGGTGCCACCGGCCGCGGATCCCGAATGCCCCGGTGGGTCCCCTTGTGGGTCCTGGGGCCTATGCCGGGGTGCGCGGCGCTGCGTAGGGTCGCGGCGTGCACGTACTGCTGACAGCGGTGGCCGCCCTGTGGGGCGCGGGGACGGGGCTGCTCGTGCCGCGCGCCGCGTACCGGCTCGCCGTGGAACCCGAGGAGCCCTGGCGCGGCGCCTGCCCCGCCGGCCACCCCATCACCGGGCCCGCGGGAGGTTGGCTGGGCCGCTCCCGCTGCGCCGACCCCGGCGCCCCCGCCTGCGCCGCCCGCTCCGGATTCGGCCCCGGCACCGCGGGCGTCGCCGTGATCGGTGCGCTGATCGCCGCGGCGCTGGCCGCCGCCGTGGGGCCGCGCCCCGAACTGGCGGTCTGGCTGCTCGCGGTGCCCGTCGGCGTACTGCTGGCCCTGGTCGACAAGTCCGTGCACCGGCTGCCCGATCTGCTGACGCTGCCGCTGGCCGCCGCCGTCGCCGTACTGCTCGGTGTTGCCGCGCTGCTCCCGGGCAGCGGCGGCTCCTGGCCGCTCGCCCTGCTCGGCGGCCTGGTGCTCGGCGCCGCCTACTTCCTGCTCTTCCTGATCAACCCGAGCGGAATGGGCTTCGGCGATGTGAAACTCGCCCTCGCCCTCGGCGCCGCCCTCGGCTGGTACGGCTGGTCGATCCTGGTCACCGGCGCGGCCCTGGGGCTGCTGCTGGGCGGGGTCTACGGGATCGGTCTGATGGCGCTGCGCAAGGCGGGGCGCCGCTCCAGCATCCCGCTCGGCCCGTTCATGCTGGGCGGCGCCTTCCTGGGGCTGCTGCTGGGCGGGATCGGCGCGGGCTGAACGGCCGCCCGCCAGGCGGGTGTCCGCATCGTTATCGGCCCCGGCTCGCCTTCTCCGTACTCCGTCACGTAAGTTCAGACCAAGGTAATTCGCGTCAGCAAAGACCCGGGAGGTCTGTCCGGCTACGCGGGCGGCACCGCGCAGCCGGAGGGGACTGCGCGGTGCCGGAAGCCGCATCGGATCCCCGCCGCGCGTCCGCACCCATCCGCCCCGGGCGACTTCGGAGCGTAGTTGTTTCGCCGTGTCGCATGTGTCGGCACATACAAAGGGTTATGGTGGAAACCCCCCCTCGGGCCGGTCCATCTCCCCCCCCATGGACCGGCCCGATTTCTTTTGCCCTCCGGCTTTCCGGACGCGGCCTCGGGGGAGAAGGTCCCTAGCTGCGGCCCGCCCAGATGTTGGTGCCGGGCGTGGAGACCGCGTACTGGTCGATCTCCGCCAGCTCCTCGGTGGTGAGCGGCGGGGCGGACAGGGCGGCCACGTTCTCCTCCACCTGCCGGGTGCTGGACGCACCGATCAGCGCTGAGGTCATCCGCGGATCGCGCAGCACCCAGGAGAGCGCCAGTTGTGCCAGCGACTGGCCGCGGCGCTCCGCGATCGCGTGCAGTCCGCGCAGCCGGCGCAGCACCTCCTCGGAGAGCAGCCCCGGGTCCAGCGACTTGCCCTGCGTGGCCCGCGACCCCTCCGGAATGCCCTTCAGATACTTGTCCGTCAGCAGGCCCTGGGCCAGCGGCACAAAGGAGATACAGCCCATACCGGCCGACTCCAGCACATCCAGCAGCCCGTCCTCCTCGGTCCAGCGGTTGATCATCGAGTACGAGGGCTGGTGGATCAGCGGCCGCACCCCCATCCCTTCGAGGATCCGCGCCGCCTCCCGCGACTGCTCGGCGGTGTACGAGGAGATGCCGACGTAGAGCGCCTTGCCCTGCTGGACCGCTGACGCCAGGGCGCCCATGGTCTCCTCCAGCGGGGTGTGCGGGTCGAAGCGGTGCGAGTAGAAGATGTCGACGTAGTCGAGGCCCATCCGCTTCAGCGAGGCGTCCAGCGAGGACAGCAGGTACTTGCGGGAGCCCCACTCGCCGTACGGGCCCGGGTGCATCAGATAGCCGGCCTTGGTCGAGATGACCAGTTCATCCCGGTACGGGGCGAAGTCCTGCGCGAACAGCTTGCCGAAGTTCAACTCGGCCGAACCGGGCGGCGGGCCGTAGTTGTTGGCCAGGTCGAAGTGCGTCACGCCGAGGTCGAAGGCGCGGCGCAGGATCGCCCGCTGGGTGCTCAGCGCCCGGTCGTCGCCGAAGTTGTGCCAGAGGCCGAGGGAGATCGCGGGCAGCTTGAGACCGCTGCGTCCGGAGCGCCGGTACTCCATCGACTCGTACCGGTCAGGGGTGGCCTTATAGGGGGAGGTGCTGTTCATGTGTCCGAAAATACGTCAGTCGCGGGCCTCTCAGACAGCGGCGGGGGGTTCGGACGGCGGTAGGCTTTCGCCCTCGGAGATGGCGATTCCACGGAGGGGCTGACGAAGGTGAACCTGCGCGACCTGGTGTACGGGCTGTACGCACGCCGGGTGGAAGGCCGTCTCGACCACGACCAGATCCCCAAGCACATCGGCGTCATCCTCGACGGCAACCGCCGCTGGGCCAAGGCCTCTGGCGGCACCACCGCACAGGGCCACCGGGCCGGAGCCGACAAGATCACCGAGTTCCTCGGCTGGTGCGCCGAGACCGACGTCGAGGTGGTCACCCTGTGGATGCTCTCCACGGACAACTTCGACCGGCCCGAGGAAGAACTCATCCCCCTCCTCGGCATCATCGAGGACTCGGTACGCGGCCTCGCCGCCGACGGCCGCTGGCGCGTCCACCACGTGGGCACCCTCGACCTGCTGCCCGCCCGCACCCAGACCGTCCTCAAGGAAGCCGCGGAGGCCACCGCGGACAACCCCGGGATACTGGTCAACGTCGCCGTCGGCTACGGCGGCCGCCAGGAGATCGCCGACGCGGTCCGCTCCCTCCTCCTCGACCACGCCGAGCGCGGCACCAGCTTCGAGGAACTCGCCGAAGTGGTCGACGTCGACGTCATCTCCGAGCACCTCTACACCCGCGGCCAGCCCGACCCGGACCTCGTCATCCGCACCAGCGGCGAGCAGCGCCTCTCCGGCTTCATGCTCTGGCAGTCGGCCCACTCCGAGTACTACTTCTGCGAGGTCTTCTGGCCGGCCTTCCGCAAGGTCGACTTCCTGCGGGCCCTGCGCGACTACGCCGCCCGGCACCGCCGTTACGGCGGCTGACCGCCGGTACCTCCTGATCCCCCGGCGCGCCACCGGGAGTTCACACAGCCGTGGTCCCGCGGTCGGGCATGGCGGCGCAGGATGCAGGGAATAACAATCCCAGGTCGGCACCCGGTCCCAGGAGGGTGCCGCGTCTCAGCGGACGGCATCGGGCCGTCCGCCCGGGAGGCCCGTTGCATCAGATGGACCACCGCACCGTCCGCAGGACAGCACCTGCGGGTCACACGGACGAAGCGGCCGGCCGGCACCCGGCCCCGCAACGCGGCCCCGGGACAGCCAGACCGAGAGGACCCTGGCACCGTCCCGACCCGGTCCCTTCTCAGCCGAGGGGGTACGTCCTTCCGTGGTGACCAGCATCAAGCGCCGAATGCCCGACCGGCGCACCTACGTCCTGGACACCAGCGTCCTGCTGGCCGATCCAGGAGCCCTGTCCCGCTTCGACGAGCACGAGGTGGTGCTCCCGCTCGTCGTCGTCACGGAACTGGAGGCGAAACGGCACCACCCGGAGCTGGGCTACTTCGCCCGGCAGGCCCTGCGCCTGCTGGACGACTACCGGGTCAGATTCGGCCGCCTCGACGCCCCGCTGCCCACCGGCGAGATGGGCGGCACCCTGCGGGTCGAGCTGAACCACTCCGACCAGGCGGTGCTGCCCGCGGGCTACCGTCTCGGCGACAACGACTCGCGCATCCTCGCCGTGGCCCGCAACCTCCAGGCCGAGGGGTTCGACGTCACCGTCGTGTCGAAGGACCTGCCGCTGCGCATCAAGGCGTCCTCGGTGGGGCTGCTCGCGGAGGAGTACCGGGCGGAGCTCGCCATCACGGACTCCGGCTGGACCGGAATGTCCGAACTAGCCCTCCCCGGCGAGCAGGTGGACCTCCTCTTCGAAGAGGAGACGCTCCATCTGCCCGAGGCGTCCGACCTGCCCGTGCACACCGGCCTCACCATCCAGTCGGAACGCGGCAAGGCGCTCGGCCGGATCACCGCGGACGGCAACGTCCGGCTGGTGCGCGGCGACCGGGAGGCGTTCGGCATCAAGGGCCGCAGCGCCGAGCAGCGCATCGCACTGGACCTGCTGCTGGATCCGGCGGTCGGCATCGTCTCGCTGGGCGGCCGGGCCGGTACCGGCAAGTCGGCGCTGGCACTCTGCGCGGGCCTGGAGTCCGTACTGGAGCGGCGGCAGCACCAGAAGGTGATGGTCTTCCGGCCGCTGTACGCGGTGGGCGGGCAGGAGCTGGGGTATCTGCCGGGCAGCGAGTCGGAGAAGATGAGCCCCTGGGCACAGGCCGTCTTCGACACCCTGTCCGCGGTCACCTCACGCGAGGTCATCGAGGAGGTCACCGCCCGCGGCATGTTGGAGGTGCTGCCGCTCACCCATATCCGGGGGCGCTCCCTGCACGACGCGTTCGTCGTCGTGGACGAGGCCCAGTCGCTGGAGCGGAACGTCCTGCTCACCGTGCTCTCCCGGATCGGGGCCGACTCACGGGTCGTTCTCACCCACGACGTGGCGCAACGGGACAATCTGCGCGTCGGCCGCTACGACGGAGTCGTGGCCGTGGTCGAGAAACTGAAGGGGCATCCGCTCTTCGCCCATGTCACGCTCACTCGTTCAGAGCGCAGCCAGATCGCCGCACTGGTGACCGAGATGCTGGAGGAGGGCCAGCTCTGATCCGGATCTGACGCGGATTCGGGCGATGGGCCCGATTCGCACGCACTCCTCCGCGAGTGCCCTAGGCCCTTGTGGTGCACGGGAGTTGGCGCCGCCCGGCGAAGGCGAAGAGCCTAGCGGGGCGGCGTCGGCGTGTGCGCGTCTTTCCGGGAATCTGTAGGGCCAAACGGGGTGTGAGCTTTCCCACGCAACGCAGAATTGCCTTGCGGCGTCTCGCTACGGCAGAGTCTCAGTCCTGTCAGGCCCCGCATACGACACTTGCGTCCCGCCAGCGGTACGCAGCCAGTCAGAAACACAGAACTCCATACCGGCCGTCGTATGCCGCCCGAGCACCACGCGGCGCTCCCGCAGGGGAGTTGCCCACCGGGCCCGTGTCTCCCGTGACCCGCAGTTGGGAGGCCAGTGCCAGGGGCAAGATTGCGTCCGCGAGGGTCAGCTAAGCGGGCGATGCTGGAAGGAAACCGTGTGAGCCGGATCTCGGTCCGGGGATTCGCAGTGGCCTCGGCCACGGCGGTCACCACTGTAGGCGCCGTCGTGGGTGTTGCCTCGGGCGCGCCCCAGCAGCATGACTCGAACGACTTCGAGGCAACGGCCAACGACGCCACGCTTCTCGCCGACATTCCCACAGGCCAGCAGGCCCAGGTTCAGACCTCCTCACTGACTCAGCAGGCGGACGCACAGCTCAACGCCGCGGACTCCGCGGCGAAGAAGTCCGCCGAGGAGTCGGCCCGCAAGGCTGCCGCCGAGACCGCCGTCGCCAAGCGCGACGCGGCCGAGAAGCAGGCGAAGGCGGAGAAGGAGGCCAAGGCCAGGGCCGAGAAGGAGGCCAAGGAGCGCAAGGCCAGGGAGAAGGCCAGCCGCTCCGAGAACCGCGATCCCTCCGACTTCCCGGTCCAGGGCTCGTACTCCGTGGGGCAGATCCAGGCGATGGCTCGCTCGATGGTGCCCGGCGACCAGTTCCAGTGCTTCAGCAACATCGTGAACCACGAGTCGAGCTGGAACTACCGTGCGGTGAACGCCTCTTCCGGTGCCTACGGTCTCTTCCAGGCCCTCCCCGGCTCCAAGATGTCCTCCGCCGGCTCCGACTGGCAGACCAACCCGGCCACCCAGATCAAGTGGGGCCTCAGCTACATGGACGGCCGCTACGGCAGCCCGTGCGGCGCCTGGTCCTTCTGGCAGGCCAACCACTGGTACTGAGCCGGCTCCCCGCTCGACTCCACGCGGCCCCTCACCGTTCTGACGGTGGGGGGTTTCGCAGTTTCCCCGGGCATGTACCGTCGTGTCAGCAGAATGTGACGCGGGAGCGCGTGCGGACGACGTTCGGGGGTGCACTCGGGACGGGGGAGAGGGCGAGATGGAGCGAGGACTGCCGGGCTGGATCAGCCGTATGGGGGACCGGCTGACGGCCATGGGGGAGCGGCTGGAGGAGCGCCGCGCCGCAGCGGAACGCGAAGAGGACCATGCCCACGGGCATCACGGCCTCTTCGCCCACCACGGACACCACAGCGAGCACGGCCTCCCCGGCGAGCAGGGCTCGCACAGCCTCCCTGGCGAGCACGAGGAGTACGGTGCCCACACAGCCGCGGCCCCGGTCGGCGGCCCGCAGGACGCGCCGCCCGCCAAGGACCGCCCGGTCCCCGCGCCGCCCGCCTACGCCCCGGCCGTCGCCGCCAAGCCGGATCCGGCGGAGGCGATGCCGTGGGGCGTACGGGTCGCGGCCGCGGCGGGCTGGCGGCTGCTGGTGCTGGCGGGCACGGTCTGGGTGCTGATGAAGGTGATCAGCGCCGTCCAACTGGTGGTGCTGGCCTTTGTCGCCGCGCTGCTCGTCACCGCCCTGCTGCAACCGACCGTGGCCCGGCTGAAGCGCTACGGGGTGCCCCGCGGGCTCGCCACCGCGCTCACCGCGATCTGCGGCTTCGTCATCATGGGCCTGATGGGCTGGTTCGTGGTGTGGCAGGTCATGGACAACCTGGACAATCTGGCCGGCCAAGTCCAGGACGGTATCGACGAGTTGAGGCGCTGGCTGCTCAACAGCCCGTTCCATGTCACCGAGGACCAGATCAACAAGATCGCCAAGTCGCTGCGGGACGCCATCGGTGCCAACACCGAGGAGATCACCTCCGCCGGACTGGAAGGCGTCACCGTCATCGTGGAGGCCCTCACCGGCATCCTGCTGGCGATGTTCTCCACCCTCTTCCTGCTCTACGACGGCCGCCGCATCTGGGAGTGGACGCTGAAGCTGGTGCCGGCGCAGGCCCGCCCCGGTATCGCGGGCGCCGGGCCGCGCGCCTGGCGCACCCTCACCGCCTATGTCCGCGGCACCGTCATCGTCGCCCTCATCGACGCCGTCTGCATCGGCCTCGGCATCTACGGGCTCGGGGTGCCGATGGCGGTGCCGCTCGCCGTGTTCATCTTCCTGTTCGCGTTCATCCCGCTGGTCGGCGCGGTGATGTCGGGGGCGCTGGCGGTGGTGGTGGCGCTGGTCACCCAGGGCGTGTTCACCGGGCTGATGACGCTGGTGGTGGTGCTGCTGGTGCAGCAGATAGAGGGGCATGTGCTCCAGCCGTTCATCCTGGGCCGGGCGGTCCGGGTGCACCCGCTGGCGGTGGTGCTCTCGGTGGCCGCCGGCGGCATGGTGGCCGGGATCGGGGGTGCGGTGGTCGCGGTGCCGCTGGTCGCGGTGGCCAATACGGTCGTCGGCTATCTGCGGGCGTACTCGCGGGAGTCGCTGCTGCGGACCTCGCCCGCGCCGCACGGTGCCACCGCGCTGGGCTCGGCCTCCGCGGGCACCGAACGCCCCGTCCTGCCACCGCAGAGCGGCGCAGCGGACGGGGACTCGGGGCGGGACGAATAGCCCTGGCCCGTACGGCAGTTGACGCCGGGGCGCCCCCGTCCGGAAGTGACCGGGCGGGGGCACCTGCGGGTGCGGGCGGCGTCAGTCGGCCAGGACGGACTCCGCATCCAGGGTGGTGCCGACGGCCTGGATCACCGCGGCGATCCTGACGGCCTCCTGTACGGTCTCCCGGTCCACGCCGGCCTTGCGCAGCACCTGTTCATGCGAGTCGAGGCACTGACCGCAGCCGTTGATCGCGGACACCGCCAGCGACCACAGCTCGAAGTCGGCCTTCTCCACGCCCGGGTTGCCGATGACGTTCATCCGCAGACCGGCACGGAGATGGCCGTACTCCGGGTCGGAGAGCAGATGCCGGGTGCGGTAGAAGACGTTGTTCATCGCCATCACGGCGGCCGCGGACTTGGCCGCCCGGTACGCCTCGGGCGTCAGCCGGGACCTGGCCTCCGGCTCCAGCTCGCGCAGCACGATCGGCGAGCGGGAGGCGATGGCGCACACCAGTACCGTCCCCCAGAGCTGCTGCTCGGGGAGGTCGGAGTTGCCGATGACCGAGCCGAGGTTGAGGCGCAGGTCCTTCGCGAAGTCCGGTACGGCTGCCTTGAGTTCGTCGAGTGCCATATCAGTGCTCTCCTTGGATTCCGGTCACTCGCCGGAGAGCAGCTTGACCGGGTCGAGGGTGTCTTCGCCCTGCGTCCAGTTGCAGGGGCACAGCTCGTCGGTCTGGAGCGCGTCGAGGACCCGGAGGACCTCCTTCGGGTTACGGCCGACGGAGCCCGCGGTCACCATGGTGAACTGGATCTCGTTGTTCGGGTCGACGATGAAGACGGCGCGCTGCGCGAAGCCGTCCTCGCCCTCCACGCCGCACTCCCGCATCAGGTCGTGCCGGGAGTCCGCCAGCATCGGGAACGGCAGGTCGCGCAGGTCGGGGTGGTCCTTGCGCCAGGCGTGGTGCACGAACTCGGAGTCGCCGGAGGCGCCGAGGACCTGGGTGTCGCGGTCGGCGAACTCGTCGTTCAGCTTGCCGAAGGCGGCGATCTCGGTGGGGCAGACGAAGGTGAAGTCCTTCGGCCAGAAGAACACCACACGCCACTTGCCCTCGTAGGACTTGTGGTCGATCTGCGCGAACTCCCTGCCGCTCTCCAGCGACACACAGGCGGTCAGGTCGTACGCGGGGAACTTGTCACCGACAGTGAGCACACGCTCTCCTTGTTCGGGCTTGCGCAGGGGGAAACCTCCCGGTCCGGGGTGTGGGCCGGTGGGAGTCCCCTCGGGTTGGACGAGCGTGATCGTGACACGGAGTGGATTGATCAGTGAAATAGCTATACTCGCCGGGGTTGATCAGCAGTCCCTATCAGTGCGCCCCGGTCGACGGGCGGTGAGTGAGCGCCCGTGATCGTCGGAAGGGACCGCCGGGCCGGGCGTGGACGCCAGCCCACCCTCTCCCAACTGCGGGCCTTCGCCGCCGTCGCCGAGCATCTGCACTTCCGGGACGCGGCCGCCGCCCTCGGTGTGAGCCAGCCCGCGCTCTCCGGGGCGGTCTCGGCGCTGGAGGAGGTGCTGGGGGTGCGGTTGCTGGAGCGCACCACCCGCAAGGTGCTGCTCTCACCCGCCGGCGAACGCCTCGCGGTACGGGCCGGCGGGGTCCTGGACGAGGTCGGGGCGCTGCTGGCGGAGGCGGCGGCGGTCCGCGCCCCGTTCACCGGGGTGCTGCGGCTCGGCACCATCCCCACCGTGGCGCCGTATCTGCTGCCGACCGTGCTGCGGCTGGTGCATGAGCGGTATCCGCAGCTCGATCTGGAGGTGCACGAGGAGCAGACCGCCTCGCTGCTGGACGGGCTCGGCGGCGGGCGCCTCGACCTGCTGCTGCTCGCCGTGCCGCTGGGGGTGCCCTGGGTGGTCGAACTCCCGCTCTTCGACGAGGACTTCGTCCTGGTGACCCCGCTGGACCATCCGCTGGGCGGCCGGGAGGGCATCGCGGTCGAGGCGCTGCGCGAGCAGCGGCTGCTGCTGCTGGACGAGGGACACTGCCTGCGGGACCAGGCCCTGGACATCTGCCGGGAGGCCGGCCGCCGGGACGCGCCGGTCACCACCACCGCGGCCGGGCTGTCCACACTGGTGCAACTGGTGGCCGGCGGGCTCGGGGTGACGCTGCTGCCGCGGACCGCGGTTCGGGTGGAGACCAGCCGCAGCAGCCAACTCCTCACCGGCTCCTTCGCCGAGCCGGCCCCGACCCGCCGGGTGGCGCTGGCGATGCGCTCCGGGGCGGCCCACGCCGCCGAGTACGGGGAGTTGGCCGCCGCCCTCAAGCAGGCCCTCACCCCGCTCCCGGTCCGCCCGCTGTGACCCCCGGCGGCCCGTCGGCCTACTCCGTACGGAGTCCGTCCGGGCGCATCAGCCGCCAGAGGAGAGGGAGGCTGAGGGCCGTCACCAGCAGGACGACTCCCGCGCCGACGCCCGCCATGGCCGCCACGCTTCCCCAGTCCACCGAGAACGGGATGTCCGCCATGCCCAGCAGGATCGAGCCGAGGGCCACCCCCACCGCGATAGCCAGCAGCAGCCCGAGCGCCACCGGGACGGCCGTCTGCCACAGCACGGAAAGGCCGAGGGTGCGCCGCCGGGTGCCGCAGGCCACCAGCGCCGACAACAGCCGCCGCCGCTCCCGTAGTTGCTCCAGTTGCGCCACCAGCAGGCTCAGCCCGATCAGCCCCAGTACGCAGCTCGCGCCCACGAACAGGCCGGTGCGGACGGTGGTGAAGGTGCTGGTGAACCCGGGCGAGGAGGCGGAGATGACCTCGCCGAGCGGATCGATCCGGGCGGCGACGGTGCGGACCTCGTCGGCGGCCTTGGCCACGCCGGGGTCGGTGCGGACGTAGATGTCCTGCTCGACGAACCTCTCCAACTCCCTTGGGAGGGCGGACGGAGTGACCAGGACGCCGCCGCGTTCCATGCCCATGGGGTCGTGCCGGCTGGTGGCACGGTGCAGCGTTCGCGGCAGCCGCCAGGGGACCGCGGCCCCCTTGTCGCTGCCGTAGGTGGGATCCACCCGCAGCAGCGCGCCCGGCTTGGCGTGGCGGACGTTCGCCGCGTCGTAGGGCGCGCCCCGGACCACGAACACGTCGCCGTCACGGCAGGAGCGCAGTCGGGCCACCTCGGTCAGGTCGGCGCAGGTGCCGACGGTCACCGAGATGATGGCGTCCGGGTCCCTGGCCTTCTCCCCGGCGCTGAGGTTGCCGAGCGGCACCGTGCCGCGGACGCCGGGGGTGGCGCGCAGGGTCCGGTCGGCGTGCTCCCGGGACGTGCCGGGTGACAGCAGGACGTTCATCTGGGCGCGGGTCGCGAAGCTTCCAGCCTCCTCCGTGTAGTCGTTCTGGACGGAGGAGAAGAACATCTGGAGGGCGATGGCGCCGGCCACCGCCACCGCGATGCCGTTGACCATCCGGGCGGCGCTGCCACTGCTCAACTGGAGCCGCCGCACCGCCAGTTGCCAGGCGACATCGCCGCCGTGCAACCGGGAGACGACGGCTTCCACCAGCCACGGCAGCAGGGCGGTCACCCCGATCAGCAGCAGTACGGTGCCACTGACCACCAGCCACTCGTTGAAGTCCCCGTTCCGCGCGCCCTGGCCGACCATCGGGTACAGCAGGGCGAGACCGGCGACCGGTGGCAGCAGCCGCCACCAGAGGCGGCGCCGGGCGGGGCGTGCGGCGCGGACCACGCCCAGCGGTTCGATCGCCACGCCGCGCAGCGCGAGCAGGGTGACCACCACGGCGGCCACCGCCACCGCCGCGGCCACCAGCGCGGCCAGCGCGGGTGAGGGGTTGAGGTCGGAGGGGAAGACGCCGGTGCCGAAGACGGTGACGCGGCCGGCGAGGGAGCGCCCGAGGAGGAAGAAACCGGTGCCGAAGGCCAGCCCGAGGAGGGTGCCGGTGAGGGCCTCTCCGGCGGCGATCCGGCGGGTGGTGGCGGCGTCGGCCCCGACCAGCCGCAGTGCGGCGAGCCGCTGGTCGCGCCGCTCCCCGCCGAAGCGCACGGCGGCCGCGATGAAGACGCCGACCGGCAGCAGCAGCACGACCAGGATGACGACCACCAGCAGCAGCAGTACCGGGTCGAGGTCCGTGGCGCGCTGGCCGGTGCCGAACCTGTCGATCCGCCGCAGCCGGGACAACTGGCCCTCGCCGCTCGGGGGCAGGTCGTCGGTGGCGGCGTAGTAGCTGAGTTCGCCGGGGGTGACGAGGCCGGGGGCGGCGATGGTGGCCGTGACGCGGTACGGCAGCCGGGCGCGGAGCAGGGCGCCGTCCGCCGAGTCGAGGAGGCGTCCGAGGGCGGGGGAGACCGCCATCTCGCCGGGCCGGGGCAGCCGTTGGAGGCCGGGCGGTACGGGCGGGTGCTCGCCGTCGGGCTGGAGGAGCCGGCCGCGTACGTCGGTGTTCCGGTAGACGGTGTCGGTGTCCGCGACGCGCAGGGTGCGGTCGTCGCGGTGCTGGACGTTGGTGGCGGTGGAGTTGTCGTCGCGGGCGTGCTGGCGCTGGTCGCGTTGGGTCAGGGCGTCGGGCAGCGCCGTGGCGAGCAGCAGCAGGCCCACGCCGAGGCCGACGCCGACGCCGGTGAGCAGGGCCCGGGTCCAGCCCGCCCGGCCGCCGGTGACGGCGAAGCGGGCGCCCATCATCAGCTCGCCCCACCAGCCGAGGCGGCCTGGAGCGCTGGCCGGGGGGAGGGGCGCGGCGGGTGCCTGCGGTGCGGGCTGTTCGGTGCGGGCGCTCATACCAGGCGCTCCATGTCGCGGGAGCGGCCGTCGCGGACCACGACCTCCCGGTCCGAGTAGGCGGCGACCCGGGGCTCGTGGGTGACCAGCACCACCGCGGAGTCGGCGGAGCGGGCGGCCTCGGTGAGGAGTTCCATGACGTGCTCGCCGTTGAGGGAGTCGAGGGCGCCGGTGGGTTCGTCGGCGAAGAGGACGCGGGGGCCGGTGACGAGGGCGCGGGCCACGGCGACCCGCTGCCCCTGCCCGCCGGACACCTCGCCGGGCCGCTTGTCCGCGAGGTCGTCCACCTCCAGGCGCTCCAGCCAGGACCGCGCGGTCCGCTCGGCCGGGCGGCGCCCGGTGCCGTTCAGCCGCAGCGGCAGCGCCACATTCTCCAGGCAGCTCAACTCCGGTACCAGTTGGCCGAATTGGAAGACGAAGCCGAACTCGCTACGGCGCAGCGCGCTGCGCTCCGCGTCGCTCGCCGACTCCAGGGAGCGGCCGTCGTAGGTGAGGGTGCCGGAGTCGGGGAGGACGATCCCGGCGAGGCAGTGCAGCAGGGTGGACTTGCCGGAGCCGGACGGGCCCATCACGGCGACGATCTCACCGCGGTGGACGGAGAAGGACGCGCCGTCGAGGGCTTTGGTCGGTCCGTAGGCCTTGTGCAGGTCCTCGGCACTGAGGAGGGCGCCGGCGGGGGTCATCGGCGGACCTCCCCGGCGAGGCGGTCGAGGCGGGCGGCGGTGACTTCCAGCCAGCGCAGATCGGCGTCGAGGTGGAACAGGGCGTGGTCGCAGATGAGTTGGTCGGCGAGGTCGCCCTTGCGTTTGCGGTCGGTGAGGATGCGCATCAGCCGCAGGTGCTCGGAGCGCTGGGTGTCGAGTATCCCCGCGGCGTCCCGCTCGGTGAGCAGCGCGAGGACGATCTTCGTGTAGAGGGTGGACTGGAGGTACGGCTCGGGCTTCTCGGGGGTGGCGAGCCACTCGTTGACGTCGGTGACACCGGCGTCGGTGATGGCGTACCGCTTGCGTTCGGGGCCGCCGCCGGCTTCGACGCCGTCGACCTCGACGAGCCCGTGCTTCAGCAGCCGGGACATGGTCGAGTAGACCTGGCCGTAGTGCAACGGCCGGTCGTGGCCGAAGCGTTCGTCGAAGGCCCGCTTGAGGTCGTAGCCGTGGCGGGGGCCTGCTTCGAGCAGGCCGAGGAGGGTGTGACTGATGGAACCACTGGACATGCCGAGCACTATACACGTGGCGTATACGCGGCGTGTATAGCTCGGGTCCCGGTCGGTGAACTCGCCTTCTCCCAGGCCCTGTTCGGGCTTCTCAGTCGCGCTCCTCGGCCCCGTCCCGCGGGGGGCGGCCGCGGCGGGGGATGGGGCCGGCCGCGCCCGGCAGCCGGCCCGTCTCACCGAGGGCGCGGCGCAGCAGGAACTCGATCTGCGCGTTGGTGCTGCGCAGTTCCTCGCCCGCCCAGCGCGCCAGCGCCTCGTGGACCAGCGGGTCGAGGCGCAGCAGGACCTGCTTGCGCTGCTGCGGCCGGCGCCGAGGCACGGCGCCGGCCTCCTCCGCGCTCACTGGTAGAGCGTCCCGGTGTTGAGTACGGGCTGCGCCGCCCGGTCACCGCAGAGCACCACCATCAGGTTGGAGACCATCGCGGCCTTGCGGTCGCTGTCCAGCTCCACGATGTCCTGCTCGGCGATCCGGGCGAGCGCCGCCTCCACCATGCCGACCGCCCCGTCCACGATCTGCCGCCGGGCCGCGACCACCGCACCGGCCTGCTGCCGCTGGAGCATCGCGGAGGCGATCTCCGGCGCGTAGGCGAGGTGGGTGAAGCGGGACTCGATGATCTGCACCCCGGCCGCCTCGACCCGGGCGTACAGCTCCACGGCCAGCTTCTCGGTGATCTCCTGGGCGTTGCCGCGCAGCGAGAGGCCGTCCTCGTCGTGTGCGTCATAGGGGTACTCGATGGCGATATGGCGGACGGCGGCCTCGGTCTGGGTGGAGACGAACTCCAGGAAGTCGTCCACCTCGAAGGTGGCCTGCGCGGTGTCCTCCACCTTCCACACCACGACCGCGGCCAGCTCGATCGGATTGCCGTAGGCGTCGTTGACCTTGAGTACGGCCGTCTCGTGGTTCCGCACCCGGGTGGAGACCTTGGTGCGGGTGGTGAGGGGGTTGACCCAGCGCAGGCCGTCGTGGCGGATGGTGCCGCGGTACCGCCCGAAGAGCTGGAGCACGCGGGCCTCGCCGGGCGCCACCATGTTCAGCCCGGACATCGACAGCCCCGAGCCGAGCGCCACCAGGACGCCCAGGATGATCAGCACCGCCTTGGTCCCGTTCGAGTCGCTCACCGTGGCCACCGCGAGCAGTCCCGCCCCGATCACCAGCCCCACCAGCCCGAGCAGCAGGGCGAGCCCGCCGCCGATGCTGTGCGCGGTGAACTCCCGCACCTGCGGCCGCGGCATCTCCGGGCCGCCGTCGGGTGCGGGGGGCGGCGGGACGGTGGGAGTACCCGCGGTGTCGGTGCCGCCCGTGGTGTCTACGGAGCCAGGAGTTTGTTCGGACATGTCGGTCCCCCGTCTAGCTGGATTTTATCTAAGTGATAGCAGATTAAACCCGGAAGGGTGGTGGCGGCAACCTTCCCGGCCGTCTGATCGTCGGTTCCCATAGGGGCGGTGCTGATTGTCACGCCCCATACGACCGGATCGGGTGAGCTTTGTCCCCGAGTGCGGTGTTAGCTTGCTGGGCCGCCGGGCTCCGACCGGTGGCACACGACCTCGAAGGAAGCGGAGCGATCGGGCCCATGGGACGAGCAGCAAGGCAGGCACAGCGCGGCTCGCCCCGCGGCATACGCCGCTTCTTCGGCTGGCGGAAGATCCTCGGCACCTTCTTCGGCCTCTGCCTGCTGGGCATGGCCGGATTCGCCGTCCTGTACATGGTGGTCGACGTCCCCGAGGGCAAGGCCGACGCCACCCGCCAGTCCAACGTCTACCGGTACAGCGACGGCACCCTGCTCGCCCGTACCGGCACCGTCAACCGGGAGATCGTGGACCTGGCCGAGGTGCCCAAGGACGTCCAGCGCACCTTCGTCGCCGCGGAGAACAAGAGCTTCTACACGGACAAGGGCATCGACCTCAAGGGCACCGCCCGCGGGGTGTTCAACACCCTCTCCGGACGCGGCAAGCAGGGCGGCTCCACCATCACCCAGCAGTACGTGAAGAACTACTACCTGGACCAGGACCAGACCGTCACCCGCAAGCTCAAGGAACTGGTCATCTCGCTCAAGGTGGACCAGCGCAAGAGCAAGGACGAGATACTCGCCGGCTACATCAACACCAGCTACTACGGCCGCGGCGCGTACGGCATCCAGGCCGCCGCCCAGGCCTACTACGGCAAGGACGCCAAGGAACTCGACGTCGCCGAGGGCGCCTATCTCGCCGCCCTGCTCCAGGCCCCCAACCAGTACGACTGGGCCATCGCCTCCCCCGAGGGCAAGCGGCTCGCCAAGGCCCGCTGGAACTACGTGCTGGACAACATGGTCGGCCAGCACTGGCTGGACGCCGGCAAGCGCCGCGGCCTCAGCTTCCCGGTGCCGCACCGGCCCAAGCCGGACCGCGGCCTGGAGGGGCAGAAGGGCTACATCGTGGAGGCCGCCCGCGCCATGGTGATGAAGCAACAGCACCTCACCCGCGAGCAGTTCGAGCGCGGCGGCTGGACCATCACCGTCACCATCGACCGCAGGCAGCAGCAGAAGCTGGAGCAGGCCGTCCGTACCCGGCTGACGGACCGGCTCGACCCCAAGGCCCGCGGCGTCGACCGGGACGTCCAGGCCGGCGCCGTCTCCGTCGACCCCGGCTCCGGTGCGGTGAAGGCGCTCTACGGCGGTCCGGGCCTCGCCGAGCACTGGACGTCCAACGCCACCCGCGCCGACTACCAGCCCGCCTCCACCTTCAAGCCGGTCATCCTCGCCGCCGCCCTGGACCGCGCCGCCGTCACCCAGAACGGCGCCCCCATCACCGCCAACACGGTCTACGACGGGACCAGCGACCGCCCCATCAAGGGCAGCCCCGTCCCCTACGCCCCGCCCAACGAGGACCACGTCGACTACGGCCCGGTCACCGTGCAGACCGCCATGAACAAGTCGGTCAACTCGGTCTTCGCGCAGATGGGCGCCGACGTCGGCATGGACAAGGTGATCGAGACCGCCGGAAAGCTCGGCATGGACGTCAAGAACACCGAGGCGGTACCCGCGATGACGCTCGGCTCGATGGGCGCCAGCCCGATGGAGATGGCCGGCGTCTACGCCACCCTCGACCACCACGGCAAGCTGGTCACCCCGCAGATCGTCAAGTCCGCCAGCAAGGAGGGCGGCGCCCCCATCGAACTGCCCGAGGCCGTCGGCGACCAGGCGATCTCCCGGCAGGCCGCCGACTCGGTGACCTCCGTCCTCACCGGCGTCGTCGACGACGGCACCGCCCGCGAGTCGGTACGCAACTCGCCGCAGCGCGCCGGTCAGCAGGTCGCCGGCAAGACCGGCACCTCCGACGACAACAAGTCCGCCTGGTTCACCGGCTACACACCGAACCTGGTCACCTCCGTCGGCCTCTTCGGCGAGCAGCCCAAGACCGGCAAGCAGGTGTCGCTGACGGGCGCCACCGGCGGCGGCCGGGTCAACGGCGGCGGCATCCCCGCCTCGATCTGGGCCGAGTACACCTTCGCCGCGATGGGCGCGCCCAGCACCTTCGAGCTGGACACCGACATGGGCGCCGCGATCACCCCGCCGCCCGCCACCAGCACCCCGGAGAACAGCGCCACTCCGGACCACTCGCCGCCCCCGTCGGAGCAGCCGTCCAGTCAGCCGCCGTCCTCACCGCCGCCGTCCGAGACCGGGCCGCCGAGCCCCTCGGCGGACCTCCCGTCCGGCGGGCCCAGCACCCAGCGGCCCCCGGAGGAGCCCGGTCCCAACAGAACCGGTGGCGTCGCGGCCCGGCCGCCCGGTGCGGCGGCTGGGGTGGCCCCGTCGCGGTCGGTCAGCCCCCGTTGACCTCGCGGCCCACCCGGTCGCCCAACTCCTTGTCGACACTGCGCCAGTACTGCACCGCGCGGTCCAGCACCGGGCGGGAGACGCCGGCCTTCAGATGGCCGCTGATGTTGGACACCAGCCGGTCCCGCGCCGCGTCGTCCAGGACCTGGCGCACCATGGTGCCGGCCTGCCCGAAGTCGTCGTCCTCCCGGTGCGGCGCGTACGCCTCGCGCACCAGCTCACCCGCGGTGTGCCAGCTCGCCGGCTCGCCGAAGTGCGCCGTGTCCGCGGCCGGGCCGCCGTAGGAGTTGGGCGCGTACGGGGCGCCCACCCGGGCCGGCTCGAAGCGCATCGGGCCGTCCTTGGCGTATGAATTCACCTGTACCTGCGGCCTGTTGGGCGGGAGCTGCATGTAGTTGGGGCCGATCCGGTACCGATGGGTGTCCGGGTAGGAGAAGATCCGGCCGAGCAGCATCTTGTCCGGGGAGGGGCCGATTCCGGGCACCATGTTGGACGGCTCGAACGCGGCCTGCTCGATATGGACGAAGTAGTCCTCCGGATTGCGGTCCAGGGTCATCCGGCCGACCTCGATCAGCGGGTAGTCGCTGTGCGGCCACACCTTGGTCAGGTCGAACGGGTTGAACCGGTAGTCCGCCGCGTCCTCGAACGGCATCACCTGCACATGCATCGTCCAGGAGGGCGCGCTGCCGGTGGCGATCGAGTCGTAGAGGTCCCGCCGGTGCAGATCGCCGTCGGTACCGGCGAGTTCGTCGGCCTCCGACTGGGTCAGGAAGTCGATGCCCTGGTCGGTCTTCATGTGGTACTTGACCCAGAACCGCTCGCCGCCCGCGTTGATCCACATATAGGTGTGCGAGCTGTAGCCGTTCATGTGCCGGTACGTCTTGGGGATGCCGCGGTCGCCCATCAGCCAGGTGACCTGGTGGGCCGACTCCGGCGACAGCGTCCAGAAGTCCCACTGCATGTCGTTGTCGCGCAGCCCGTTGTCGGGGCGGCGCTTCTGGGAGCGGATGAAGTCCTGGAACTTGATGGTGTCGCGGACGAAGAAGACCGGGGTGTTGTTGCCGACCAGGTCGTAGTTGCCCTGCTCGGTGTAGAACTTCAGCGCGAAACCGCGCGGGTCGCGCCAGGTGTCGGGCGAGCCCTGCTCCCCGGCCACGGTCGAGAACCGCGCCAGCATCTCGGTCCGCCGCCCCGGCTGGAACAGGTCGGCCTTGGTGAACTGGCTGACGTCATTGGTCACTTGGAAGAAGCCGTACGCGCCGCTGCCCTTGGCGTGCACCACACGCTCCGGGACGCGCTCCCGGTTGAACTGGGCCATCTTCTCGACCACGTAGTGGTCGTGCAGCAGGATCGGGCCGTCGGGGCCCACCGTCAGCGAATGCTCGTCGCTCTCCACCGGAATCCCGGCGTTGGTGGTGGTCCGCGGATACTTCGGCGATGCCTGGCTCACGAGCGAGCCTCCCGTCGTGCGTGAGGGGGTGGGGTCAGGTCGCTACGTCACTGCACGAGTCAACTCCGACCCCCTCCGGTCAGCAACCGAGGGAGGGCGTCCGCCACCGAATCCGGGACGAAAGTCGCATTCCGGGGCGGGGTGATCCGGGGCGGGGGAACGGCTACGGAGCGTCCGGGCGGGGCACCTCGAACCAGACGACCTTGCCGGTGGAGAGCCGGGTCGCGCCCCAGCGGCGGGCCAGCTTGTTCACCAGATAGAGCCCGCGCCCGCCCTCGTCGGTGGCCCGCGCCTGCCGCAGCCGCGGCAACTGCGGCACATCGTCCCCGACCTCGCAGCGCAGTACATCGGTCCGCAGCAGCCGCAGTGTCACCGGCCGCGAGGTGTACCGCACCGCATTGGTCACCACCTCGCTGACCAGCAGCTCCACCGAGTCGGACAGCTCCTCCAGATCCCAGCGGGCGAGCGCGCTGCGGGTCAGCCGCCGGGCCCGCCCGGGCGCCGCGTCCTCCGGCTCCAGGAACCAGTACGCGACATCGCTGGGCGCGATCCCGTCGAAGCGGGCGGCGAGCAGCGCGATGTCGTCGTCCCGGTCGCCCGGGCCCAGCATGTCCAGCACCTCGTCGCAGAGCGCTTCCAGCGGAGGGGCGTGATCCGGGCCGGTGAGCTGCGCGGTCGCGGCGAGCCGCTCCCGCAACTGCTCTATCCCGGACCAGACGTCCCGCAGCCGGGACTCCACCAGCCCGTCGGTGTACAGCAGAAGCGTGGCCCCGGCCGGCGCGTCCAGTTCCACCGCCTCGAAGTCCACCCCGCCCACCCCGATCGGCGCCCCCGCCGGCACCCGCAGCACCTCGGCGCGGCCGCCCAGGTGCAGCAGCACCGGCGGCGGATGCCCCGCGTTGGCGACGGTGATGCGGTGCGACACCGGGTCGTAGACCGCGTAGAGGCAGGTCGCCATGCGGTCCGAGCCGAGCCGCTGGGCCTGCTCGTCCAGGTGGTGCAGCACCTCCTGCGGCGGCAGGTCGAGCCCGGCCAGGGTCTGCGCGGTGGTCCGAAGCTGGCCCATGATCGCGGCCGAGGTCATGGAGTGCCCCATCACATCGCCCACGACCAGGGCGACCCGGCTGCCCGGCAGCGGGATCGCGTCGTACCAGTCGCCGCCGACCCGGGCGGTCTCCGCGGCGGGCAGATAGCGGGAGGCGAGGCGGACCCCGGTGGGCCGGGGCAGGGTCTCGGGCAGCATGGTGCGCTGCAACTCGTCGGCGATATAGGCCTCGCGGCCGTACAGCATCGCCTTGTCGATACCGAGGGCGCTGTGGGTGGCCAACTGGGCGGCGACCAGCAGGTCCTCGGTCTCGAAGGCCGGGCGGTCCGGGCGGCGCAGGAAGAGCGCCGCGCCGATCACCCGGCGCCGGCCCCGCAGCGGCGCCAGGACGGCGCGCCGCCCGCCGGGCAACGCCCGTGTCTCGCCCAGCAGTTCGGGCAGCGCCTCGTGCGCCGCGGGGGAGTCCGCGAAGACGGGCCGCACCCCGCGCAGCACCTCGGCGAGGGCGCCGCCGGGCTCCACCTCGCACAGCTCGGCGGTGGCGGCCAGATCCGCCGGCAGCGGCGGCAACTGCGGTACCAGCAGCGGATTGCCCTCCGCGTCCGGCTCCCCGCCCTCGGTGAGCATCCGCAGCCGGTCGGTACGGCGCAGCCGCAGCACCACCGGGCCGTTGCTGGTGCGCTCGTCGCCGACCGGCAGCGGATCGCGCAGATACACCAGGATCGCGTCCGCGAAGGTGGGGACGGTGGCCCGGCACAGGCCCATCACGATCTCGTCCAGGTCCATCCCGCGGGCGATACGCCGGGTGGCGGCGCCGACGAACCTCAGCCGGTCCCCGTCCCGGCGCATCGCGGCCTGCGCCGCGCTCTGCCCGGCCCCCGGGTGCGGTGCCGCCCCGTCGGGATGCGGGGCGGGCGCGGCTCCGTCGGCTGCCGCGGCGGGGGCCGGCGGCGGGTCCTGCACGGCCGGGGGCTGCGGGTGGGCGGCCGGGCGTGCCCTGGCGGGGCCTTCACCCTGCGGTACGGCGCCCTGGGCGCGCAGCAGCGACCCCCGCGGGTCAGCGGGGGTGCCGGGCCGCGCGGTGCTGGGCTGCGGTCCGTCGTGGGAGGTGGGGTGCTCCGTCACGCGAGTCGAATCCGTCCGTCCGGGGCGGCGCGCCGAGCGCGCCGTTCGTGCGTCACCAGGGTGCGTCAGGCCAGCGGGTCAGGCGCGTCGGCAGTTGAGGAACAACTGGTGCTCGGGTGGGGCGCCGGTGGTTGCCGGAGCGTACGCGAAAGCGTCCTCCCCGACCACCTCGAACCCCGCGTCGCGCACGACCCGGAGCAGGTCGTCCCGTAGGAATCCCGATACCCGGATCGGGTGGCCCAGGAACGGGATCTCCTCGTCGTCCAGGTCGGCCTCGACCATGGACAGCGCGAACAAGCCACCCGGGCGCAGCAGTCGGTGCACCAGCCGCAGCGCGTACGGGATCTCGTCCCGCGGCAGCATCAGCAGGGAGAAGAAGGCGGCCACCCCGTCGAACTCGCCGACGCCGTCAGGGCCGCCGGGCCGCAGTTCGGCCAGGTCCACAGCACGGAACTCGGCCTCCGGCACGTTCCGCCGGGCCTGCTCCACCATGCCGGGGGAGAGGTCGACGCCCAGCACCCGGTGGCCGGCGGCGACCAGTTGACGGGCGGTGGGCAGGCCGGTGCCGCAGCCCAGGTCCAGGACCCGGGAACCCGGCGCCAGCTCCTCCGCCAGCCATTTCGCCGCCGCGATCTGGCCTTCCTTGTGCGGGAAGGCGTCGTCGTAGCGCTCTCCGATGGCGTCGAACGCGTCCGCCTGGCCGGTGCGGTCCGGCACCAGCGTGCCGTACTCCAGAAATGCCTCGCTACCTTCGCTCACGTCCCTGCCGCTCCTCGATGAGTTCGTGTCAGGCCTCGCGCAAGCCAAGGGAGTTGCTGCTGTGCGCTCTTGCGGAGGACGATCCTACGTTTGAACCATGGGGGCGCATCAAGGGTCTCATGACGACACATGCGCGGGCGTACGGTCCCAGTCATCCGGCAGCAGCGGTCTGGGCCAGTCAGGATCCGGCCGAAACCACTGCCATCCGTCACAGAACGGCGCACCCCAGGAGCGGATGCTCCGTACCGCGTCCTCCCCGGCCCGGCGGACCGCCGCGGCCTGCTCCGCGCCCATCAGCCCGGCCTGCTGCGCCGCGGCGAACTCGTCCTCGTCCAGCCACCGCCAACTCCGGTCCTGGGCAACGGAGATGTCCAGGAAGTGATCCTCGGAGTCGACCCCGTACGCGGTGCGGGCCAGCGGTTCCTCCAGGTTCACGTACCAGTTCTTGAACTCCCAGTCCGGCCGCCAGAACAGCCAGACCGACCACGGCTCGCCGGGTCGCGCCAGCTTGAGCAGGCCGGTCCCGTACCAGGGGGCGTGGCGCAGGGCGCGGGGGCGGGTGTAGCGGGTGGCGAGGGGTTCGGCGTTCAGCGGGGTGCCGTCGGCGATGACGGGGTGGACGCACTCGGTGCCGGGGGCCAGCCAGACGGCGAGCAGGTCCGCGGTGTCCTGGACGACGGTCACCGGGCGGCAGATGTGGATCTGCTCGCCGGCGTTCTCGCGGTACCGCCACAGGATGGGCGTGCCGGGGGCCCAGCGGTCCGGGTCCGGGGCCGGGGTGGTCGTTCCGTCGTCGGCTGGCATGGGCTGATTTTAGGTGCCGTGGGTGACAGCCGCTGTGAGACAAGTCGAAAACCGGACATTCGGCGGGAGGGTGGCCCGTGGTGCCCGCCGTCTCAGGGCCGGGTCATCCGCAGCACGTCCAGGGCCTCGTCGAGCTGTTGCAGGGTGAGGTCGCCGCGTTCCACATAGCCGGACTCCAGGACCACCTCGCGGATGGTCTTCCGCTCCGCCAGGGACCGCTTGGCGACCTTCGCGGCCTCCTCGTAGCCGAGGTACCGGTTGAGCGGGGTGACCACCGACGGGGAGGACTCGGCGTACTCGCGGGCCCGCTCCACATGCGCCGTGATCCCGTCCACCGTGCGGTCCGCGAGCAGCCGGGACACATTGGCCAGCAGCCGCACCGACTCCAGTACGTTGCGGGCGATCACCGGGAGCATCACGTTCAGCTCGAAGTTGCCGGCCGCGCCCGCCGCCGCGACCGCCGCGTCGTTCCCGGTGACCTGCGCGGCGACCTGGAGCACCGCCTCCGGGATCACCGGGTTGACCTTGCCCGGCATGATCGAGGACCCGGGCTGGAGGTCGGGCAGGCTGATCTCGGCCAGGCCGGTACGGGGGCCCGAGGCCATCCAGCGCAGATCGTTGGCGATCTTGGTGAGGGAGACGGCGAGGGTGCGCAACTGCCCCGAGGTCTCCACCACGCCGTCCCGCGCGCCCTGCGCCTCGAAGTGGTTGCGCGCCTCGGTCAGCGGCAGCCCGGTGTCCCGCGCGACCTCGGCGATCACCGCCGCCGGGAAGCCGGGCGGGGTGTTGATGCCGGTGCCCACCGCGGTACCGCCCAGCGGCAGTTCGGCCAGCCGCGGCAGCGAGGCCGCCAGCCGCTCCTGCGCGTACCGCACCTGCGCCGCGTACCCGCCGAACTCCTGGCCCAGGGTGACCGGGGTGGCGTCCATCAGATGCGTCCGCCCCGACTTCACCACCTCGGCGAACTCCGCCGACTTCCGCTCCAGGGCCGCCGCCAGGTGGTCCAGAGCGGGCAGCAGATCGCGGGTGACGGCGGCCGTCGCGGCGATATGGATGCTGGACGGGAAGACGTCGTTGGAGCTCTGCGAGGCGTTGACCTCGTCGTTGGGGTGGACGGGGCGGCCCAGGCGCTCGCTCGCCAGGGTGGCCAGCACCTCGTTGGTGTTCATGTTGGACGAGGTGCCGGAACCGGTCTGGAAGACGTCCACCGGGAACTGCTCGTCCCAGCGGCCCTCCGCGACCTCCTCCGCCGCCTCCCGGATCGCCGCGGCGACCTCCGCGTCGATCACCCCGAGCTCGGCGTTGACCTTGGCCGCGGCCGCCTTGATCCGGGCCAGGGCCTCGATATGGGCGCGCTCCAGGCGCTGCCCGGAGACCGGGAAGTTCTCCACCGCCCGCTGGGTCTGCGCCCGCCACTTCGCGTCCACGGGCACCCGTACCTCGCCCATCGAGTCGTGCTCGATCCGGAATCCGCCGTCGGTCGCCATGGTGATCGCCCTTCCTGTCGCTGTTGACGGGAACGCCGCCGGCACCGCGGCTGTTCCGCGGCGGCCCGTCGAGACACTCCCCGGGGCCGCCGCGGAACCGGGATCAGCCCAGGCCGGGGCCGCGTACCGGGATGCTGGTGAAGGTGGGGCTGGGAGCCGGCTCGGTGAAGAAGTCGTTGCCCTTGTCGTCGACGACGACGAACGCCGGGAAGTCCTCCACCTCGATCTTCCAGACCGCCTCCATGCCCAGCTCCTCGTACTCGACCGCCTCGACCTTCTTGATGCAGTCCTGGGCGAGGCGGGCCGCGGGGCCGCCGATGGAGCCCAGGTAGAAGCCGCCGTGCCCGGCGCAGGCGTCGGTGACCTGCTTGCTGCGGTTGCCCTTGGCGAGCATCACCCGGGAGCCGCCGGCCGCCTGGAACTGCTCCACATAGGAGTCCATCCGGCCCGCGGTCGTCGGCCCGAAGGAACCGGAGGCATAGCCCTCGGGCGTCTTCGCCGGGCCCGCGTAGTAGACCGGGTGGTCCTTCAGGTACTGCGGCATCTCCTCGCCCGCGTCCAGCCGTTCCTTGATCTTGGCGTGGGCGATGTCCCGCGCCACCACCAGCGGTCCGGTCAGCGAGAGCCGGGTCTTCACCGGGTACTTGGTCAGCTCGGCGAGGATCGCGTCCATCGGCTGGTTGAGGTCGATCCGGACGGCGTTGTCCTCCGCGTCCAGGTGCTCGTCCGTGGTCTCGGGGAGGAAGCGTGCCGGGTCGGTCTCCAACTGCTCCAGGAAGACGCCCTCGGCGGTGATCTTCGCCACCGCCTGGCGGTCCGCGGAGCAGGACACGGCGATGGCCACCGGGCAGGAGGCGCCGTGCCGCGGCAGCCGCACCACCCGCACGTCGTGGCAGAAGTACTTGCCGCCGAACTGCGCGCCGATACCGATCTTCTGGGTCAGCTCGAAGACCTTGTCCTCCAGCTCCCGGTCCCGGAAGCCGTGGCCCGACTCGCCGCCCTCGGCGGGCAGTTCGTCCAGGTAGTGCGCGGAGGCGTACTTGGCGGTCTTCAGCGCGTACTCGGCGCTGGTGCCGCCGACCACGACCGCCAGGTGGTAGGGCGGGCAGGCCGCCGTACCCAGCGAACGGATCTTCTCCTCAAGGAACTTCATCATGGAGTCCTCGTTGAGGACCGCCTTCGTCTCCTGGTAGAGGAACGACTTGTTGGCGCTGCCGCCGCCCTTCGCCATGAAGAGGAACTTGTAGGCGCCGCCGTCGGTGGCGTACAGCTCGATCTGGGCGGGGAGGTTGGAGCCGGTGTTCTTCTCGTCCCACATGGTCAGCGGGGCCATCTGCGAGTAGCGCAGATTGAGGTTCTGGTAGGCGTCGTAGATGCCGCGGCTGAGGGCCTCCTCGTCGCCGCCGGCGGTCAGCACGTTCTGGCCGCGCTTGCCCATGACGATGGCGGTGCCGGTGTCCTGGCACATCGGCAGCACCCCGGCCGCCGCGATATTGGCGTTCTTCAGCAGGTCGAGCGCCACGAACTTGTCGTTCCCGGAGGCCTCCGGGTCGTCGACGATCCGGCGCAACTGCGCGAGGTGGGCCGGGCGCAGATAGTGCTGGATGTCGTGGACCGCCTCCTCGGCGAGCTTGCGCAGCGCCTCCGGCTCCACCTTGAGGAAGGTCCGCCCACCGGCCTCGAAGGTGGAGACCCCCTCGGAGGTCACCAGCCGGTACGGGGTGGTGTCCTCTCCCGTCGGCAGCAGATCGGTGTACGCAAACTCCGGCATCTCGGCTTTTCCTCACATGACAGACGGCGGCTGGCCTCCGTTGGCGGCACCGACCAGATTAGGACCTCATCTCGGGTCCGCCGGAGGTGAGGTCCGGCTCACCCCGATCCGTCCGGTGCGCGCATTCTCCGCCGCTCGCCCCCTAACGCGATCTATCGCGTTTCGGTAGGGTGTGGTCCGTGGATCTCGAAAAGCGCCCCCAGCAGCCCGCCGCGACCGACCCGAAGCCGGCCGACCGGCCCGCCGCGCCGGTCGTGGAACCACCCGCGCCCGCCTCGCTCCGCGCCTCCGACGCCGACCGGGACCGGGTCGCCGACATCCTCCGGGAGGCCCTGGCCGAGGGCCGGCTCACCGCGGACGAGCACGCCGAGCGGGTCGACGGCGTCTACCGCGCCAAGACCATCGCCGAACTGGAGCCGCTGGTACGGGACTTGCCCGCGGCCGGCACCCGCCGCACCCCCGGCCCCGCCCGCCCCGAGCCGCCCTCCCCGGGCGAGCTGCCCGCCGCCCCCGAGGACAACCTGGTCGCCGTCTTCAGCGCCTCCACCCGCCGCGGCCGCTGGCGGATCGCCCGCAGGACGCACGCCTACGCCGTCTTCGGCAGCGTCGAGATCGACCTCAGCGAGGCGATCTTCGAGCACCGGCATGTGCTGATCAAGGCGGTCTCGGTCTTCGGGAACGTGGAGATCACCGTCCCGGAGAACGTCAGCCTCCGCGGCAGCGGCGGCGGAGTCCTGGGCAACTTCGAGGTGGACACGCTGGATTCGGCCGAGGACGACGCCCCCTTGGTGCATGTCGAGGGCGTCTCGGTGCTGGGCAACATCGAGGCGAGGCCCAAGCGCGGCAGCCTCGTCCGGGACCTCCACCACAAGCTCCGCAAGCACCTCGGCTGACCGCGGAGTCGACCCGCGGCGCGGGCCGTTTCGGCGGCTCCGGGAGCCCGGCCGGCGGTCGGAACGCAGTGCATAGGCGTGCGCACAGCGGGTAGACCTGCTGCATCGCCGCTCGATCGCGAAGCCGTCGTCAGGAGTAGACCGTGCTGCAACCGCCGCGTCAGTCCCAGCAGGTCGCTGCCGTTCCCCGTCAGCGGACCCCCGTGGGCGGCCGAGATCAGGACGATCCGTGGCACACGGAGGCGGTGTGCAGGCGCGACGAGGCGGTGCTCTTCTTCGCCCCGTCCAAGGAGCCGACGGCCGCGCGCCTCTCCCGCGAGGAGGCCGCGAAGCGGGTCTGCGGCCGCTGCCCCGTGATGGTCGAGTGCCGCGAGCACGCCCTGCTCCAGCCCGAACCGTACGGCGTCTGGGGCGGGTTGACCGCTGCCGAGCGCCGGGTGGTGCTGGCCCGGCGGCGCCGCCGCGACATGGAGCTGAAGCAGGCCTCCCGCACCGCCGCCCCGATCCCCGCCGTCGGCTGACCCGTCCGCACCCGCCGCCAGAGCGGTAACTTCCGCCCGTACCGGCCGAGTTGACGCCGACGGGGCCCGGAACCCACCGAGGGGGCGCCCCACCGCACCGGGGCGCCCCCTCGTCATGTCCGGCCTCGTCGGCGCCAAGTCCCGCCGTAGTAGCTGGTGTTGGCCAACTACCGGTGGGCCGCGCCTACTTGGCCCGGTCGAAGTCGATCGCGCTGTAGGCGCGGAGCTTTGCCAGGCGGTGGGTGGAGTCGATCTGCCGGATGGTGCCCGACTTGGAGCGCATCACCAGCGAGGAAGTGCTCGCGGTCTCCGCCCGGTAGCGCACCCCGCGCAGCAGCTCGCCGTCGGTGATGCCGGTGGCGACGAAGAAGACGTTGTCCCCGGAGACCAGGTCGTCGGTGGCGAGCACCCGGTCCAGGTCGTGCCCGGCGTCCAGGGCCCGCTGCCGCTCCTCGGCGTCCTTCGGCCACAACTTGCCCTGGATGGTGCCGCCGAGGCACTTGATGGCGCAGGCCGAGATGATGCCCTCGGGGGTGCCGCCGATGCCCAGCAGCAGATCGATGCCGCTGTCCTCGCGTACCGCCAGGATCGAGCCGGCCACATCGCCGTCCGAGATCAGCTTGATCCGGGCGCCGGTCTCCCGGACCTCCTGGATGATGCCCTCGTGGCGCGGCCGGTCGAGGATGACCACGGTGACGTCCTCGGGCGTGGACCGCTTCGCCTTGGCGACCCGGCGGATGTTCACCGACACCGGGGCGTCGATGTCCACATAGTCGGCCGCCTCCGGGCCGGTGACCAGCTTGTCCATATAGAAGACGGCGGACGGGTCGAACATGGTGCCGCGATCCGCGGCGGCCAGGACCGCCACCGCGTTGGGCATTCCCTTGGCGGCGAGGGAGGTGCCGTCGATCGGGTCCACGGCGATATCGCACTCGGCGCCGGTGCCGTCACCGACGCGCTCCCCGTTGAAGAGCATCGGGGCCTCGTCCTTCTCGCCCTCGCCGATCACCACCACGCCGTTCATCGACACCGTGGAGACCAGGGCGCGCATGGCCCGTACCGCGGCGCCGTCCGCGCCGTTCTTCTCGCCGCGCCCGACCCAGCGGCCCGCGGCCATCGCGGCGGCCTCGGTGACGCGGACCAGTTCCAGGGCGAGGTTGCGGTCGGGGGCTTCGGAGGGGACCTCAAGCTCGGACGGCAGATGATGCTCGGACATCGGAGCGCACCTTTCTACGGATATCCACTGGTACACAACAGAACTGCGCCCGAGGGGCGGCCGGGCAAACGGCGTGCGCCGACTGGGCGGCCGGATGAGGGTTACGGCCCGACTCTATCCGGAGTGCGCCACAATGAGCAGATCGGGCTACGGATGAGCGGCGGGAACAGGCCGGGACGACCCTGCGGCCGGACGCCTCCCGCAGCCTGCGACCATAGGGACGTGGCAGGAACCAAAGGCAGTCAGAGCGTACGGAACATGGTGTGGTCGCTGGGCGTCGTCGTCCTCGTCGCCGCGTTCGCGTACATCTTCATCCCGCACGACGACACCGAGACCCCGATCAAGCGCGTCGACTACAGGATCGAGCTGGCCACGGCTCGACGCGCCGCCCCGTACCCGGTGGTGGCGCCGGAGGGGCTCGGCACATCCTGGAAGGCGACCTCGGTGCGGTACCGCGGTGACGACTTCGCCACTTGGCACCTGGGCTTCCGTACCCCGGACGGCCAGTACGCGGCGGTCGAGCAGTCCACCGAGAAGCCCTCCGCGTTCATCGCCCGCTCCACCCAGGACGCGGAGAAGACCGCCCGCACCGAGCACATCGGCGACCGCACCTGGCAGCGTTACGAGGGCGGCCACTACGACGCGCTGGTGCTGCGGGAGGGGAAGGCCACCACCGTCGTCACCGGCACCGCCGACTTCAAGCGCCTGGCCCATCTGGCCGCCGCCCTCAAGTCGGCCGAGCCGTCGGAGCCGTCAGCGCCGTCAGCGCCGTCGGAGTCCTCGAAGCCGTCCTGACCGCACCCGGGTACGGCGGAGGGCCCGGAGGCGCTGTGCCTCCGGGCCCTCTCGTCCGCGCCGGGACGGTCAGACGGTGGTGATGACCTCGTCGTAGGAGAGGCGCGGGGAGCGGGGGAACCAGGCGTTCTCGCCGGGGCGGCCGATGTTGACCACCATCAGCGGGGTGTGGTCGTCGTCGAGGAACTCCTTGCGCACACCCTCGAAGTCGAAGCCGGTCATCGGGCCCGCGGCCAGCCCGGCGGCCCGCACACCGATGATGAAGTACGCGGCCTGGAGCGCGGCGTTGAGGCCGGCGGTCTGCTCGCGGACGGGGCGCTCGGAGAAGAACGCGTCCTTGATGCCGGGGGCGTGCGGCATGAGCTGCGGCAGCTCCTCGTGGAACTCGTTGTCCGCGGAGAGGATGGCGACCAGGGGTGCGGTGGAGGTCTTGGGCTGGTTGCCCTCCGCCATGTGCCCCACCAGACGCTCGCGGGCCTCCGGGGTGCGCACCAGGGTCACCCGCAGCGGGGACTGGTTGAACGCGGTGGGCCCGTACTTGACCAGGTCGTAGATGGCCTGCACCTGCTCCTCGGTCACCGGCTCGTCCGTGAAGGTGTTCGCGGTACGCGCCTCCCGGAAGAGCAGGTCCTGGGCGGCGGGGTCAAGAGCGAGAGACATGAGGTGAACCTGAACCTTCTTGAGACGTAAGACATCTGAAGCCCGCGCCCTCCGGCGATGTGCGCCGGATCGGCTGGCTTGCGAGGATGACGTTACGCCTCGATCGGTTTAAGATTCAACAAATTTCCTGCGGGGGTGATCGGGATCACATGCGACTCACCTGGGCCGGTGTGCCACCGTCCTACTCGGGTGCCGTGCCGGACTCCTCCGCGGCGAGGGCCGCGTCCAGGCGGGCGCGGGCGCCGTCCAGCCAGCGGCGGCAGACCGCGGCCAGCTCCTCGCCCCGCTCCCACAGCGCCAGCGACTCCTCCAGGCTGCTGCCGCCCAGCTCCAACTTCCGTACCACCTCGATCAGTTCGTCCCGCGCCTGCTCGTAACCGAGCGCGGCGGCGGCCGCCGTACCGGGACCCTCGGCACCGGGCGCCGCGGCCCCCGAGAGCCCGGGGTCCGGGGCCTCGCCGGTGTCCCGTGCGGTGCCGTCCTGCTTGCTCATCGATGCGTCCTCCGCGTCGTCGTCACAGCTCACTCCCCGCGGCGGCCCGCGGCCGGTGCTCCCCGGGGTCTCCCGCTCACTCCACGTCGGCCGTGCGCTCCCCGGGCACCGCGCGCGCCTCCCGCCCGGCGGCTTCGTCGGCCCCGTCCACGCGGACCGTGAAGGCGCCGTCCGCCACCCGGGCCCGCAGCTCCTCGCCCGGGGAGACCTCGGAGGCCGCGCGGACCACCCGGCCGTCCGCCTGCTGGAGCACCGCGTAACCCCGCCGCAGTGTCGCCGCCGGGGAGAGGGCCACCACCCGGGCACGGGTATGGGCCAGCTCCGAATCGGCCCGCGCCAGCAGATGCCCGAGCGTACGGCGGCCGCGGTCCACCAGCGCACCGATCTGCTCGGCCCGCTCGGTCACCATCCGCTGCGGCTCCCGCATCACCGGCCGGGCCAGCGCCTGCGCCAGCCCCCGCTCCTCCCGCTCCACCAGCGCCTCCGCACAGCGCCTGGCCCGCCCCTGGAGCCAGCGCACCCGCTCGTACTCCTCGCCGACATCCGGCACCACCTTCTTCGCGGCGTCCGTAGGCGTGGAGGCCCGCAGATCGGCCACATAGTCCAGCAGCGGCTGGTCAGGCTCATGGCCGATCGCGGAGACGACCGGCGTACGGCAGTCGGCGACCGCTCTCACCAACTCCTCGTCGGAGAACGGCAGTAGATCCTCCACGCTGCCCCCGCCACGGGCCACGATGATCACGTCGACCTCGCCGTGTCCGTCCAACTCCCTTACCGCCTGCACCACTTGCGGTACCGCGTGCACGCCCTGCACCGCCACGTTGCGTACCTCGAAGCGGACGGCGGGCCAGCGGTGGCGGGCGTTCTCCAGGACGTCGCGCTCGGCGGCCGAGGCGCGGCCGCAGACCAGGCCCACCAGTTGCGGCAGGAACGGCAGCGGGCGCTTGCGCTCCGCCGCGAAGAGGCCCTCGGCGGCCAGCGACTTCTTCAGCCGCTCCAGCCGGGCCAGCAGCTCGCCCACGCCCACCGGCCGTATCTCCGCGGCGCGCAGCGAGAGTTGACCCCGGGGCGCGTACCACTCGGGCTTGGCGTGCACCACGACGCGGGCGCCCTCGGTGACCACATCGGCGACGGCGTCGAACACCTGGCGGTAGCAGGTGACGCTCACCGAGATGTCGTGCGAGGGGTCGCGCAGCGTCAGAAAGACCACACCGGCGCCCGGCCGCCGCGAGAGCTGGGTGATCTGCCCCTCCACCCAGACCGCGCCGAGCCGCTCGATCCAGCCCCCGATGAGCCGCGACACCTGCCCCACGGGGAGCGGCGCCTCGGCCGATGTGTTCACAGCCATGCGCCGAGCGTATAGCCCACCACTGACAACCCGGCCCGGATCACGAGGTCCGCCGATCCGCCCCCGCTAAGCCGCCCCGCGCGCCCGCACCCCCCGTACCGCGAGTACCGCCAGGCCCGCCGCCAGCCACAGCGCGCCGACCACCTGGGCCGAGCCCGCCGCCTCCCAGATCACCGCGACCGTGATCGCCGCGCCCAGCACCGGCGCCACCATATGCCGCAGCGGGCGGACCCGGCCCCCGCGCCGCCGTACCGCGAACCAGCCCACCACGCTCGCGTGGAGCAGCACGAACGCGCTCAGCGCCCCGATGTCGACCACCGACACCAGATGGTCCAGGCCGTCCGCCGACTGCGCCGCCCACACCGCCGCCACCGTCGTCACCACCGCCGCCCCCAGCAGCGCCACCCGCGGCACCCCCGAGTCGGTACGCGCCAGGAAGTGCGGCAGCCGGCGCTCCCGGGCCATCGCGAACACCAGCCGCCCCGCCGCCGCCTGCCCCGCCAGCGCCGCGAACGCCGCCCCGATCGCCTTGCTCACCGCCACCAGATCGTGCAGCCAGGACCCCACCGACACATCCACCGCGTCATAGAACGCCGAACCCTGCCGCACCGGTTCGGCCGCCAGCCGCGCCGAGGACACCGGCTCCAGCAGCGCCACCAGATACGTCTGGACCACGAACAGCGCCCCCGCCAGCACCAGGCAGAACAACACCGCCCGCGCCACCTTGCCCGCCCCTCCGGCCACCTCCTCCGCGAAGGAGGCGATCGCGTCGAACCCCAGATACGAGAGCACCGCCACCGACACCGCGCCCAGCACCGCCGTCGACGAGAACGTGCCGTCCCCGGTCAGCGGCGACAGCCAGCCCCGCCGCGCCCCGTCCTGCACCAGCACCACCACCGCCGCCACCGCGAACACCAGCAGCACCACCACTTCGAGGGCCAGCACCGCGAAGCCCACCCGGGCCGCCGTCCGCACCCCCCGCAGATTGAGCAGCGTGGTCACCAGCACCGCGAGCGCCGTCCACACCCACCGCGACACCGACGGCACCAGCGCGTTCATCGCGATCCCCGAGAAGAGGTACGCCACCGCCGGGATCAGCAGATAGTCGAGCATCGCCATCCACCCCGCGACGAACCCCGGGCCCTCCCCGAGCCCGGCCCGCGCATAGGCGAAGACCGAACCCGCCCGCGGCACCACCTGCACCATCTGGGCGTAGCTGAACGCGGTGAACGCCATCGCCACCGTCGCCACCAGGTACACCAGCGCCACCGCGCCGTGCGACTTCGCGTCCAGCGTGCCGAAGACGCCCACCGGGGCCATCGGCGCGATGAACAGCAGCCCGTACACGACCAGATCGCGGAACCCGAGGGTCCGCCGCAGCCGGCGGTCCTCGCTGCTCTCCGTCGCCCCGGCCCGCCCGCTCGACTCCACGATCGCCTCCCGCACCACCGGCCGCCCCGCCGCCCGGACCGGCCGCCCCAGTCTCGCCGAGCCCGTGATCGTGGACCCCCCGGACACGGCCTTACGATGGGTGCCATGACTGCTTCGCCAGCCCGCCGCGTCCTGCTCGCCGCCCCCCGTGGCTACTGCGCGGGCGTGGACCGCGCCGTCATCGCCGTAGAGAAGGCCCTAGAGCAGTACGGCGCCCCCGTCTACGTACGCCACGAGATCGTCCACAACAAGTACGTCGTGCAGACCCTGGAGAAGAAGGGCGCGATCTTCGTCGAGGACACCGCGGAGGTCCCCGAGGGGTCCATCGTGATGTTCTCCGCGCACGGGGTCGCCCCCGTGGTGCACGAGGAGGCCGCCGCCCGCAGCCTCGCCACCATCGACGCCACCTGCCCCCTCGTCACCAAGGTGCACAAGGAGGCCGTCCGCTACGCCAAGGACGACTTCGACATCCTGCTCATCGGGCACGAGGGACATGAGGAGGTCATCGGCACCTCCGGCGAGGCCCCCGAGCACATCACCCTGGTCGACGGCCCCGGGGACGTCGCCGGAGTCGAGGTGCGCGACCCGTCCAAGGTGGTCTGGCTCTCCCAGACCACGCTCTCCGTGGACGAGACGATGGAGACGGTCGACGCCCTCAAGGAGAAGTTCCCCGAGCTGGTCTCCCCGCCCAGCGACGACATCTGCTACGCCACCCAGAACCGCCAGCTCGCCGTCAAGCAGATGGGCGCCGAGGCGGACCTGGTGATCGTGGTCGGCTCGCGCAACTCGTCCAACTCCAAGCGCCTGGTCGAGGTCGCCAAGCTGGCCGGCGCCCGCGACGCCCGCCTGGTCGACTACGCCGACGAGATCGAGGACGGCTGGCTCGACGGCGTCACCACCGTCGGCGTCACCTCCGGCGCCTCGGTCCCCGAGCTCCTGGTCGAGCAGGTGCTGGAGTGGCTGCAGCAGCGCGGCTTCGAGGACGTGGAGATCGTCAAGGCCGCGGAGGAGTCCATCACCTTCTCCCTGCCCAAGGAACTCCGCCGCGACCTGCGCGCCGAGGCCCGCACCCTCGCCGACGAGGCGGACCGCCGGGCCGGACGCTAGGCCGTGTCCGTTCGCCCCGGGTACGCCGGTTCGTTCGCCGCTTACCCGGGCGGGCGGCCGGAGCCCGCCGTACCGTGGGGCGCATGGAGATCTTCGGTGTGGACATCGGCGGTTCCGGCATCAAGGGCGCGCCGGTGGACCTGGCGCGCGGCGACCTCTCCGAGGAGCGCTTCAAGGTACTGACCCCGCACCCGGCCACCCCCGACAAGGTCGCCGACGGCGTACGGGAGGTCGTCCGCCACTTCGGCTGGACCGGGCCCGTCGGTGTCACCTTCCCCGGCGTCGTCACCGGCGGCGCCACCATCCGCACCGCCGCCAACGTCGACCGGGGCTGGGTCGGCACGGACGCCGGCGCCCTGCTCGGCGAGCGCCTCGGCGGCGTACCCGTCACCGTGCTCAATGACGCGGACGCGGCCGGTATCGCCGAGATGAACTTCGGCGCGGGCCGCGGCCGCCGCGGCACCGTCCTCGTCCTCACCTTCGGTACCGGCATCGGCAGCGCCCTCTTCGTCGACGGCACCCTCGTCCCCAACACCGAGCTGGGCCACCTCGAACTCCACGGCCACGACGCGGAACGGCACGCCTCCACCAAGGCCAAGGACGACCACGAACTGACCTGGGAGCACTGGGCCCGGCGGGTGCAGAAGTACCTGGCGCATGTGGAGATGCTGTTCTCGCCCGAACTGATGGTGATCGGCGGCGGCGTCAGCCGCAAGGCACAGAAGTTCCTGCCCCTGATCGAGGGCATCCGCGCCGAGATCGTCCCCGCGGAACTCCGCAACAACGCCGGCATCGTCGGCGCCGCCATGCGCGCCGCGGCGACCAGGACGGACACGGACGCGGTACGCGCCGGGACACCGGCCGAGCGATAGTCCGGCGCCGCGCCCCGCCCCGTCGTGCCTTACGCGGGGTGCCGGCGAGGCTGCGGCGTGCGCGAGCCGGCACCTGAACCGGCCTCCCCAGTACGGGAGTTGGCGCCACCGGCGGTCCGGGAGCCGGACTTGGCGGGGGTACCGGTACCGCGCGCGGCCGAGGGGCGGGGCCGGCCCGCGCCGTCCCGCTGCGGCCGCAGTCCCGCCCGCTGGGCCGCCGTCCGCCGCCGCATGTCCCGCACCTTGCGCACCGTGGCCGTCACCCCGGCGATCAACGTCCCTCCGTACAGCCACACCGCATGGGTCGACAGCGCGGTGAAGAGGCCCATCAGCCGGCCCCACAGCCCCCCGGTGCCCTCCGCCACCGGCAGCAGCCCCACCGCGTACCCGATCGGCACCGCCACCGGCGCCATCACCAGGTCCGCGGGCCGCACCCACCGCGCCGTCAGCAGGCTCACCGGCAGGAACAGCACCCCGTACACCGTCAGCGAGGCGTCGAAGAGCAGCAGATCCACACAGCCCAGCAGGAACATCACCACCGCGCAGAACAGCCCGCCGCCCAGCCCCGTCAGCCGCGGATCCGGCGCCGCCCGCACCACCCGCACCACCTGCCGTACGGCCTTCCGCACCGCTCTGACCACCCGCACCGGCGGCGGCACCGGCCGCCCGGCCTGCGGGGAGGAGACGCGGACGGCCGCGCCCGTGCTGCGCGACCCGCCCTGGGGCGGCAGCGGCGCGGTCCGGCGCGGTCGGGGCTGGGAGGGGCGCGACCCGAGGTGATCCACGCTCCCAACCTAGATCCGATCATGTGCCGAACGGGCCACGGGACACGCACTTTGGCCGACCTTGGCCCGCCGTTCGACCCGGCGTGCCTCCGCCGCCCCGGGCCCGAACAGGAGGGTGTGCGCCACGCCGTAGACTGGTGGATCGGCCCGCGTCCCGGCCTCGCGGGACCGGCCGCACCAGAGGTACCCGGCCCACCAGCCCTGACGTACGGGAAGTCGCAACGTGTCGCTCACGATCGGAATCGTCGGTCTGCCCAATGTCGGCAAGTCGACCCTGTTCAACGCCCTGACCAAGAACGACGTGCTCGCGGCCAACTACCCGTTCGCCACCATCGAGCCCAACGTCGGCGTCGTGGGCGTCCCCGACCCGCGGCTGACGAAGCTGGCTGAGATCTTCTCCTCCCAGCGCGTCCTCCCCGCCACCGTCGACTTCGTGGACATCGCCGGCATCGTCCGCGGCGCCAGCGAGGGCGAGGGCCTGGGCAACAAGTTCCTCGCCAACATCCGCGAGTCCGACGCGATCTGCCAGGTCATCCGCGCCTTCCAGGACGAGAACGTCGTCCACGTCGACGGCAAGGTCTCCCCCAAGAGCGACATCGAGACCATCAACACCGAGCTGATCCTCGCCGACCTCCAGACCATCGAGAAGGTCCTCCCGCGGCTCCAGAAGGAATCCCGCATCAAGAAGGACCTCCAGCCCAAGGTGAAGGCCGTCGAGGCCGCCAAGGAGACCCTGGAATCCGGCCGCACCCTCTTCGCCGAGGGCGTCCGCCAGGGCACCGAGGCCGCCGCCCCCCTCCACGACCTGCACCTCCTCACCACCAAGCCCTTCCTCTACGTCTTCAACGTGGACGAGGAGGAGCTCACCGACGAGGACTTCAAGAACGAGCAGCGCGCCCTCGTCGCCCCCGCCGAAGCGATCTTCCTCAACGCCAAGCTGGAGGCCGACCTCGCCGAACTGGACGAGGACGAGGCCCTCGAACTCCTCCAGTCCGTCGGCCAGGAAGAGCCCGGCCTCGCCACCCTCGCCCACGTCGGCTTCCGCACCCTCGGCCTCCAGACCTATCTGACGGCCGGCCCCAAGGAAGCCCGCGCCTGGACCATCAAGCGGGGCGCCACCGCCCCCGAGGCCGCCGGCGTCATCCACACCGACTTCCAGAAGGGCTTCATCAAGGCCGAGGTCATCTCCTTCGAAGACCTCGTCCACACCGGCTCCGTCCCCGAAGCCCGCTCCGCCGGCAAGGCCCGCATGGAAGGCAAGGACTACGTGATGCAGGACGGGGACGTGGTGGAGTTTAGGCACAATGTAACCTCTGGCGGCAAGAAGTGAGTACTGCGGAAGGGCAGTACAGCGACGAGTTCATCGAGTGGGCTCGACAGGTCAAGACGTCCAAGCGTGCGCAGAAGGCGCTTGAGTTCCTACTCGACCAAGGCACCGTCACGACCGATGACCTCAAGAACGCCGGATACGATCACCCGCCTAGGGCGGTGCGGGACCTCAAGGACGCTGGCTTTGCCATCACGAGCGCCAACGTTAGCGTCGATGGTCGTCGCATGGCCAGGTATACGCTACTCGACTCGATGAGCGAGGATTTCGCGCAGCGTCGACCGATCTCTAATTCTTTCCGGGACAAGCTCTTTCGAGAGCATGGTCACCGCTGCGCGGTGTGTGGCGCGGAGTTCATCACGCGGATGCTGCAAGCCGACCATCGCGTTCCATTCCACATCGGTGGCGACCCGGCGGTCTTCGAGACCGCGGACTTCATGCCATTGTGTAGCTCGGACAATCGGGCAAAGTCGATGTCCTGCGAGACCTGTCCGAACTGGGAGGTGCGTAATCCTGACACCTGCCGAACCTGCTACTGGCATGACCCGGACGATTACGACCACGTCGCGACGATCGACGAACGTCGGTTGGTTCTGACCGTTCACGGCGACCGCATCGGCGTCATTGACGCCATGAAAGCGGAAGCAGGTGCGAGCGATAGTACGCTCGGTGAGGTGGTGTTGTCTCACCTCGAGCAAGCGGTTCGACGGCAATAGGGCGTCGACCATAGGTGACGCCCTATTGGCTAAGGCTTAGGCCTCCTAAATATTGATGTCGCTGAGTCGGCTGGCAAGAGCGGGTGACAGATACAAAGACTCTGTCGTAACGTCGGTTCGGCCGCTCAGTGTCGCCTGGCTGGACCGGCCTACAATGATGTGCAGGTGAGTGAGGTTCAGGTCCTCACTCAACCGTTCGCCATACTTGTTGTCTTCGCGTACCTCGTCATAAGAAACGATGTACGACACCCCATTGTCGTTCGCCTTCGACAGTGCGCGTTCGAAGTCCTCACGTACAAGTCCGGACATGTAGCGGTGATCAGCAACATTGGTGACGCCCTGATAAGGCGGATCCATGTACACAACGTCCTTGCGTCCCGCGCCAATCAACAGAGATTCATAAGAACCGTTTAGCACCGTCGTGTTCTTCATAACATTCGACGTCTGCAGCAATCGCTTGCGGACGGTCGCGGGCTTCGCGCCGAGCCGTCGATTGTCTGCCGACTGATTGAAATCGCCGGTCTTGCTGTAGCGCACAGCGCCTTTGACAATCCGATTGAGTAGGTAGAGCAACAAGGCTGGGTCATTCGTGCGGTTGAACTCGGCTCGCTGATCGAAGAAGTAGGCCTTTGGGTCGTCCAAGGAGGCTTCCCACATCGATTCATACTGCTTGGCTAGCGCATCTGGATCTTTGATGATTCGGCTCCACATGGCCATAAGCGGAGCATTGACATCATTGATGATCGTAGAGCCCACGATCCCGCTGTGACGCGCAGCAATGCTGATCGCAGCTGAGCCCGCGAAGGGCTCGACGAGCGTCTCGGTGTCGTTAGGCAGGTACCTCAGCACCGCATGTGCCAAGGCTCGCTTGCTGCCTTGGTACGCGAACGGGTGAGGTGCATCCTGTAGCTCAGCAAGCTTCTCGATCGTGATTTCGGCCAGACCGCTCTCACCTACAGGCGGAGGAGTCTCGAAGAGAGTTGCGTTCAAGCCAAGTGATCCAGTCGTCATCCTCCAATTCTACGTTCGCCGAGCCGTGCTATCCGACGGATACACTCTGGAGTTCCGTCACAATACAATCGACGGCATGAGAACTCGCGAGCCACAGAGGTGACCGGGCCGTAGTGGAGTTCCGGTTCAACGTGTAGTCGGCGCCGCGGTGGCAGGTCGGGATCGGCAGTACGTCGAGATCATTCTTGAGCCGTCGCGGAAGTCTGCGAACTACCTGCCGAAGATGGGGAGATCCGGCGAGGTCGACCTGGAGGGATGCACCGATCTCTACGGTGAGGATCCGCTCTATCACTGGATGGGGCTCGACTACTGCCCGCCGGTATGGAGGACATCCTTCGAGCCCTCCTGGAGGCCAAGTGACCCTGACGGTCGACCGCGCGGCGCTGACGCGGAACGAACAACTGACATTCCGGGCGAACATGGGCGTCGGCCGCCACGGGTGGCTCCGCCTGACGCCGGCCTACGGCGTACGCCTGGTGCGGGATCGGCTGGCCGGACTGCCGGCCGGGTCGATCGTCACCGATCCGTTCTCCGGTACCGGGACCACGCCGCTCGCGGCGGCCGAGCTCGGTCACATCGGGCAGAGCGTCGATGTGAATCCGTTCCTCATCTGGCTCGGTACGGCGAAGGTCTCGAACTACTCTCCGGAGACGCTGCTGGCGACGGCGGACGCGGCGCGGGCCGTACTCGCCGACGCCCGTAAGCACAAGGAGGACAACGACCTCTGGCAGCCGAACCTGTTCAAGATCGAGAAGTGGTGGTCCCCGGGCGCGCTGCACGCGCTCAAGGCGCTGCGGCACTCGATCGACGAGCATGTCGGCCCGGTCGAGGACCTGTTGGAGATCGCGCTGTGCCGATGCCTGATCTCGTGCTCGAACGCCGCTTTCAATCACCAGAGCATGTCCTTCAACGAGTCGTCGGGCGAGCCCGTGCTCTTCGACATGGATGACGCGGAGCGGACGTTCGCCGCTTTCAACACCGAGGTCGTCGCCCTCGTCGAGTCGGCGCGGTACGACCTCACCGGCTCGGCGACCATCCATCACGGTGACTCCCGTGCCGGGGTCAAGGACCTCCGGCAGGCCGACCTCGTGCTCACCTCCCCGCCCTACGTCAACCGGATGTCGTACATCCGCGAGCTGCGCCCCTACATGTACTGGCTCCGCCGTCTCGATCGGGCGAGCGACGCCGGTGACCTCGACTGGCGAGCCATCGGGGGCACTTGGGGGACCGCGACGAGCAAGCTGAACACCTGGACGCCCGAGGTCGAGACGCCGGTCGACGAGGCCATGGCGAAGGTGTGCGAGCGGATCAGCCAGGACGGCGGGAAGAACGGACCCCTGCTCGCGAACTACGTGCACAAGTACCACCACGACATGTGGCTGCACTTCCAGGCGATCACCGCACAGGTGAAGCCCGGCGGCGGCGTCTCGTACATCATCGGCAACTCGACGTTCTACAAGCACGAGGTTCCCGCCCACGAGTGGTACGCCGCGATGCTCCGTGAACTCGGCTACGCGGAGGTGAACATCGAGGTGATCCGCAAGCGGAACAGCAACAAGGCACTGTTCGAGTACGACGTCACCGGCCGCAGGCCGTGACCGTGGGCTTACGGGCGCTCACCGCCCCGCCCGCTCCCGTCAGACGGATTCGAAGGTCATCCAGATCATGCCCGGTCTGCCGGGGGTGATCGCGAACCAGAAGAGGGCGAGGGCGAGTTCGTCGGTCGGGTCGAGGGGCTGGGCGCGGTCCAGTGTGTGTCGGCCGAACGAGCCCCTGTGTCCGGCGGCGAGGGTGCGGCCGTGCAGGGTGAGGGAGCCGTTGTGGTCGCGGCGGCGTACCGGGCGGGGGCGGCCGTTGTCGAGGGTGGCTTCGCCTGCCGGGCTCGCGCCCTCGTGCAGCGTCACCCGGTGCTGGTGGTTCGGCCGGAGGCGGATGATGTGCAGCTTGGCCTCTCGCTCCTGCTGGGGCCAGGTCGCGCGGAGTTGTCCCCGCGGGTCGTGCAGGGAGACGGTGGTGCCCGCGGTGTCGCTGGTCGCGGTCCAGCCGAACGGGGATGTGTGCGGCGTGGGTTCCCTCATCGCGCCTCTTTCGTTCTTCACAGCGGGCCGTACGAGGCGAGGCCGGCGGGGGCGCGCCAGGTGGCGAGGTCCTCTTCGAGCAGGGCCCGGAAGCGGGCGTCGCTCCGGGCCTTGCGGCGGAGGGACTCGCGGGCCCGTCCCATGATGGTCGCGGGGACGACGATCGCGGCCACGAGCAGGCCGGTCATGTACACCAGGACCGCGGCGAGTGGGAGCAGCCGCGAGGGGTCGTGCCAGGTGTCCGGCTTCGCACCGAGGGCGGAGACCGCGAGGAAGGCGAACAGGATGAAACCGAGGAACGACAGCGCCTGACGGGGGCCGCCGGGGCCGCGGCGGCTGACGGGGCGGCCCGTCTTCGGCAGGCGGTCGGGGACGCGCGCGTAGAACACACGGCAGAGCGCGGCGAGCGCGGCACCCGGGAGTCCGACGGCCAGGGCGGGTGTGGGGGTTTTCAGCCACAGCCCAGGCAGACGCCCAGAACGATCATCTCCGCGCCCACTCCGATCCCCGCGGCCCAGGCACCCATGTACGCGCCGCGTGCGGTGGCGATCTCCCGCAGCCGCGAGGGAGCGTCCTCGGGGCGGAGGCGGCAGAGGTCCGGGGAGAGCCAGTACTCCAGCGGGCGCTGGAGCGGGGGGAAAGGAGAGGGAGCAGAGGGGGGCGGTTGCTCCGGCACTTACGGCATGTCTGGATTCAACACCCTGAATCGGCCGCGGCCGTCAGGAAGTCGGCCGCCGGCTGTCGACTTGATCATCGCGGTGGATGTTCGGTGGTCCTCGGTCCGCCTGGATGAGCGCCCTCTACGGCCACGGCTTCACACGGCCGCGAAATCCGGGGTCGCAGCAGTCAGCGAGTGGAGCTTCCGCTGTGTCTCGGCGTCGGCCGAATACACCACCGTCCCGATCATCCCTCGCGTCAGCAGCACCTTGTATGTGTTGCGGATCAGCCGGTTCACATCGGCTTCCGGAGTGGACTTCTTGAAGACCGGATCCTTGGACGCGGACCGGTCGATGACCCAGTGGTTGCCGCGCCACACCAGGTCGGGACCTATGATGACGCCGCTCCAGTCGTACTCAAAGCCCTGCGCCGTGTACACGCAGCCTACTTGCCCGAATCCGGCCGGATCGGTCGCCCACAGAGCGGACGGAGGTGCGCCCCCGACGGACCGGTCACCGAAGAGGTTCCACGGCCGTGCCCAGTCCCCGAGCACGACGTCCGCGGGGAGCGCCTGTCCGGGGGGGGCACCTTCTTCGTCCACTTCCAGCAGTAACCCGCGGACATACGTGCGCTGTACCCCTGCAGGCGGCGCTCTTCGAGGAACGCTTCCAACTCCTGGGGGCTGTCCGCGACCGTGAGTTGCATCCTGCCGTCGGGTTCCCAGGTGACCGGGTCACCCGGCTCAAGCCCCAAGAGCCTTACCACCCACCGCAGATAGGCATCGCTGCCGCCGCACCGGAACTGGCTGTCCAGCGGCACCACCCGGCACTGCAGCCCCTTCTTCGCGGCGGCGGCCTGGATCTCGGTGACCGTGCCCATCTCGCCGGGGCGGACGACCTGGTGCTCGTCCAGCAGGAACACCGGGACGCGCGCCGCCTCGATGAGTTCCTCGACCTGGGCTTTGCCGGTACGGTTCGACGCCCGTGTGAAGCGGTTGGCCGATGTCTCCCGAATGCGGTGGGCTTCGTCGCAGATCAGGACGTCGAGGTTGTTGGGCTCAGCGGTCATGAAGCTGTTGAAGTACTTGAAGAGGTCCTTCACTTCGCGTTTCCGGGCGCCCGCGACCTTCCGCATGGTGGTCGTGAACGAACTGGAGCCCGTCGCATGCAGTGCGGTGCTGCCCTGCCGGTACAGCTCACCTAGGAGCGACAGCGCGATGACGCTCTTGCCGGTGCCTGGTCCGCCGGTGACGATCACGACCTCCTTGTGGTCGGATCGCCTGGCGCGGCGGACGGCGTTCAGGACGGTGCGGTACGCGATCTGCTGGTCGTCAAGCAGGACGAACTGCTCACGTTCACGCACCTCTTGGGCGGCCACTGCCATGAGCTGCTTGGACGGGCCGATCTTTCCGTTGACGAGTTCGTCCGCGGCCGAAGCGCCGGATTCCGGCCCTAGCTTCGTACGCAGGAATTCGATGAACTCGCCGCGCTGCGCACGGTGAAGAGCTGGCCGTATTGGTCCTGCTCGGCTTCGAAGAGCCCACTGACCCCGAATTCGGTGGCGTTGTGCAGATACGCGGCACCGTTGATGCGTTCCGGGTGTTCGGCGAGCGCTCCATTGAAGGAGACGAGGTACTCGCAGTAGCCGCGCACTTGGTCGACGGGGTTCAGCGCCGCATCGGCATATGAGTCGATGCGGCACAGCGACGGATCGTCATCGTCGGGTTCCGCGCTGCTCCACTGCTTGAGTTCCACCACGACATACGACGGCAGTCCGGTACGGGGATGCACACCGGCCAGTACGGCATCGGCGCGCTTGCTGTTCAGCGGCAGGCCGTATTCCAGGAGTACTTCGACCTGCCCGAGCCCCGCGTCGTTGAGCGCGCTCGCGAGTACCGGGATGCTTCGCTCCCATGAACGGACTTCGGAGGGGCCGGGCTTGTGGCCGTGCACATGCACGAACTGCTCCGTCAAACGGAAGAACAGAGCACCGGAGAGGCACTCGGCGGCGACGGTCACGGCGGAATCGCGGAACAGCAAGACATGCCCCCAGGCAGCACGAAGGAACTGGTGCGGGTGGGGGCGTTTCCTTCGGACTCCGTCAGACGGAGCGGAAGCCCGGCGGGCCGCACCTACGTGGGGCAAGATTACCTGTGCTGTCTGGGGTGGGCAGGCGGTGTGCGCGGTTACCAGTTCTCGCGCTTGCCCCATCGGTCTTTGAGAATGCCGAACTGGGGCGAGCGCGCAAGGGTTGTTGTGTCGGCCGGGGGCCAGATCGGGTCGGCCGTGAACGGTTGCAGTGAATAGCGGACTCCGGCCGGGTGGTGCCAGAGGTCCGGGCATGACGCCGCTCCGACGAGGCGCACGATCTCATCTCGGCCTGTTACCGCGGGGTTTGCTTCGAGGGTCTTCTGTATGTGCATCACCCCATCTATACGTACACGGGCCAATTCACGCGGTATGCGCGCGTTCTGGTTGCGTGGATAACAAATACGTCCGTGGGGCGAAGCCTGTCCAGCGGCTGCGGGGGAAGCCGACGATGCCGCATCGTTCGCTTCCGCCAGGATGCTGCACCAGAGATGGCCGTCACAGATGTTGTGGCTCTCGACGTCCCCGCCGATGATTCTGAGGCCGCCTTCAGCGAGTTCGACAACGAAAGCCTGCCGCTCCGCGCGCTCCCCTTCCGTGAGAGTGACGCTGGCCCGGGCGACTTGGATGAAGGCGGCGTGGAGTGCCTCATCCACCAGTAGCGTCTCAACCCAAGTCGCACCGCGCCCCCGCTCCAGGTTCAACTGCGTGATGCCGTCCGGGATCTTTCGCCTCGAGCGGGTTTCGGTGTCGCGAAAGTCAGCGTGAAAGCCTCCGTAGATGTCATTGAGGTCGTGCAGTAGTTGCGTGAGGTTGTTTGTGTCGGCGGTCGTGCAGGACACGGCCCGCTTGATGAGGTCGTGCTGATGGCCCGCGCCATGGCAGTAGCAGTGGCAGTTCGACAGTCGTGCGCGTTCGCATGATGTGTTGTGCTCGGGCAAGAGGTGCGTCGTTGTGGCCATTCAGGACTCCAATCGTCGCGGTCCGAGTAGTGGCACGGGGTGGGAAGGCGTGCCAGGCGGCGAACACCCTTGAGGAACACGGCTGTCGGGTGTCGTGGGCCGGTCAGCGCGTCGGCGGTGGCGCGTATCGGCCGATGTCGTCCGTTTCGGTGGCCGACGGGGTGGGGGCGGTGTCCGAGGGGTGGGCGAAGGGGCCCGCGTGCTGGTGCATGAGGAGGAGCATGACCGCCGCGAAGACGAGGACGAGGACGATCAGGGCGCAGCCGACGGGGTTGCGGGGGTTGAACTCGTAGCGGTTCGTTCCCCAGCGGTTGCGCTTGAAGACCGGCTCATCGTCGTCGAAGTAGGGCACGGGGCAAGGGTAGTTGGCGGGTGCGGCTCACGGTTCGCGGTCGAGCAGGTTGAGGACGGCGCGGGCGATGGTGGCGAGGGTGAAAGGGTTATCCTCCGGCGCCGACCCGGCACCGGCAAGACCGCCTGGCGAGACTGGCGGTCGCCCTGATCCCGTTCCCCGGCCTACCGTGGCGTGGGCGTTGGCGTGGTCGGCCAGGTGAGGAGCGGGGAGCGGCATGAGCGGCGGCACAGGTGGCATGAACGGGACTGCGGGCACGGTCGGTACGCGGGCGGAGCGGGCGGTGCTGGGTGGGCTCGGCGGGGCGCGGGGCGAACTGCTGGAGCTGTACAGGGACTTGCACCGGCACCCCGAGCCCGGTATGCGCGAGCACCGGACGGCGGGGAAGGCCGCGGAGGCGCTCCGGGCCGCCGGTCTCGACGTCGTGGCGGGGATCGGCGGGACCGGTGTGGTCGGGGTGCTGGCCAACGGGGACGGCCCGGTGGTGATGGCGCGCGCCGATATGGACGCCCTGCCGGTACGCGAGCGGACCGGCCTGCCGTACGCCTCCACCGTGACCGTGACCGGGGACGACGGGGTCGGGCAGCCGATGATGCACGCCTGCGGGCACGATATGCATGTGGCCTGCCTGGTGGGGTGCGCACGGCTGCTGTCCGGGGCGCGGGACGAGTGGCGGGGCACCTTCCTTGCGCTGTTCCAGCCGTCGGAGGAGAACGGTGAGGGCGCCGACGCGATGATCGCGGACGGGCTGACCTCACGGGTGCCGCACCCCGATGTGGTGCTGGCCCAGCATGTGCTGCCGTACCCGGCGGGCTATGTGGGGACGCGGGCCGGTTCGTTCCTCTCGGCTGCGGACAGTCTGCGGATCACGGTGCACGGGCGCGGCGGCCACGGTTCGATGCCGCAGGCGACGGTGGATCCGGTGGTGCTGGCCGCGATGATCGTGGTGCGGTTGCAGACGGTGGTGTCGCGGGAGACGGCGATGACGACCCCGGCCGCGGTCACCGTCGGCAGCCTCCACGCCGGCACCGGCCCCAACGTCATCCCCGACCGGGCCGTACTGGAGGTCAACGTCCGCTCCTACGACGAGAGTTCGCGTACCCGGGTGCTGGCGGCGATCGAGCGGATGGTGCGGGCGGAGTGCGCGGCCTCGGGTTCGCCACGGGAGCCCGAGTTCGAGCGGCTCTTCGCGCTGCCGCCGACGGTGAACGACGAGGCGGTGACACGGCGGGTGGCGGAGGCGTTCGCCGCCCACTTCGGACCGGACGCGCACACCGCCGAACTCCAGTCTGCCAGCGAGGACATGAGCCGTATCCCGGAGGCGTTCGGCGTGCCGTTCACCTACTGGGGCATCGGCGGCACGGACCCCGGGCTGTACGCCCGCGCCGCGGCGGCCGGCACCGTCGCGGAGGACGTGCCCGTCAATCACAGCCCCCACTTCGCGCCCGTCCCCGAACCCACCCTCGACACCGGCGTCCGCGCCCTCACCGTCGCCACCCTGGCCTGGCTGGGGACCGCGTCGGCCTGAACTGGGTCTGGCGCACGTCCTGTTGGGGCGGCCGTTTCGGGCTGTGATGTTCGCCGCAAGGCTGTGGAAGTGGTGTGAGGGGTCCTGACCCGCGCTCCGACTGGCCCTAATCTGGGCGTTCCAGCGCGGTATGAGGGGGATTCATATCGCCTGAAGCAGAAGGCACTTGGGGGGACGCATGTCCGCGTTCGGTGGGCCCGCCGCGTTTGGGGGAGCAGTGGCGCCACACGCGGGGCGGCGGCGGATGCCGCCCGCGCTGGTGGTGGCAGGTGTGCTGGTGCGGGTGCTGTTCGGCGCCACGCTGCTCGGCGGGATCGGCCTGTTCGGCTCGGCCATGGCCGCCGACGCGCTGAGCGCGCGGCTGCTCGGTGTACTGGCCGCCGCGGCCGCACCCGGTGTCCTCGGCTGGCTGCTGATACGGCGCGCCCGTACCGGCGGGCGGCGGGTGTGGGCCGGGCTGCTCGCCGTACAGGTGTGGCTGCTGCTCGGCGCGCTGTCCAATGTCGGGGCTGGCTCCCGGCACGGCTTCGTCCAGCTTTTCCTGCCGGTGGTCATCCTCGTCCTGACCACCCGCCGGGAGAGCCGCGAGTGGTTCCTGCTGCCGGTGGGGGACCGGGAGGAGAAGCCGCCGTTCTCGCTGGCCCACATGATCACCTGGCGCCGGGACCGCGGCCAGACCTCCGTGGAGTACGCGGGACTCGTGGCCGTCGTCGTCGCGATCGTCCTGGCCCTGACCCTGTCCGGCGTCGGCACCACCATCGCGGACGGGATACGTTCCGCGATCTGCTCGGTCACCGGCTCCGCCTGCCCCTCCGGCGGCGAGGACGGCTCGGTGGAAGCGGGGGATGGGCCTGACGGTTCCACGGGGGGTTCCGGGGGTGGCTCGGGCGGCGCCAACGGCTCTGGTAGCGGCGGGAGTTCGGGCGCAGTCGGCGGCTCGGGTGGCGCCAACGGTTCGGGTAGTGGCGGGAGTTCGGGCGGCGCGAACGGTTCCGGCGGTGACCAGGGTTCGGGTGGCGGCGCGAACGGTGCGGGTGGCGCCAACGGCTCTGGCAGTGGCGGGAGTTCGGGGGGTGCGAACGGTTCCGGCGGCGACCACGGTACGGCCGGTGCGAACGGCTCGGGTGGCGCCAACGGCTCAGGTACCAGCGGTGGTTCCGGCGGCGCCAGCGGTGGTTCCGGCGGGGCAAACGGCGGCACAGGTGGCACCGCCGGCGCCTCCGGCGGGGCGAGCGGTGGCTCCGACACCTACCCGGAGACGGACGAGGAGCCGCAGGCCAAGTACGACCAGGTCGGGAACGACGACGGGCCCACCGGGTCGGGCGGCGACGAGAGCGGCGGGGACAAGAACGAGTGCCACGGCTTCTTCGGCTGTGCGTGGGACAAGGTCGCCCAGGTCGGCAAGGGCCTGTTCTACGACGGTGTGTGGGGCGATGTCAGCGGCATCATCGACCTCTTCAAGCCGGAGACCTGGTCCGGGCTCGCCGACTACGGCAAGCAGCTCGGCGACAAGTGGAAGCAGGACTCCAAGGACGCCGGCAGCAAGTGGGACAAGGGCGACTACCTCGGCGCGCTGAAGGACTGGGGCGGCGCCTCCGTCAAGACGGTGGTGAAGGTCGGCGACGACATGTTCGTCGGCGACGAGGTGCGCGAGCGCTGGAACAACGGCGAGAAGACCCGGGCCGTCACCGATGTGGTGTGGAACGTCGGGTCGCTGTTCATCCCCGGCTACGACGTGGCGAAGGTCGTGGGGAAGGTCGGCAAGGCCGGCAAGTTGGGCAAGTTGGCCGAGAAGGCGGCGCACGCGGCGGAGAACGCGGGCGACGCCGCCCGCCGCGCCCGGAAGGCCGCCAAGGCCGGTGACCTCGACGGGGTGCGCAAGGCGGCGAAGGAGGCCGACGAGGCGGCGGACGCGGCGGAGGCGAAGGCCCGCAAGACGGGCTGCGCCATCGCGGCCGGACCGGGCCCGCTACCAGGCCCGCTCCCGGGCACCGGGCTCGGCGGCGGCCCCGGCACCGGCACCACGGTCCTCGCCGGCGGCCCCGCCCACCGCGTCCTGGCCGACGGCGGCTGCGACAAGACCGCCGAGGCCGAGGCGAAGGAGGCCCGCAAGAAGGAGCGGGAGGCCTGGCTGGAGCAGAAGCGGCTGGAGGAGCCGGAGCGGGCGCGCAAGGCCCTGGAGAAGAAGAAGCAGTACCCGGACGCCAAGCGCAACGACACCTCCGACCCGCGCAACTACGACCGCACCGAGTGGAACAAGCACCTCAAGGACCCGAAGTACGGCGACGCGGACGGCGGCAACGGCTACTGGGCCGGGCGCGACCGCAACCCCGAGCCGAACTGGAAGAACGAGTCCTGGCTGAGGTACGAGGAGCAGATCACCGGCCGCCAGCGCGGCAAGGAGTACTCGGTCCCGCACCCGAAGGAGGGCGAGAATCCGGTCGACTACGACGGCTGGGACTCCGGCCGGCAGACCTTCCTGGAGGCCAAGAACGGCTACGAGAGCTATCTGTCCAAGGCGGACCGCCGCACGCTGACGGACTCCGGCAAGAAGAAGTTCGTGGACGAGGCGCAGCGGCAGGTGGACGCCTCCGGTGGCCGTGCCGTCGAGTGGCACTTCTCCAACGAGGACGTGGCGAAGGCGGCCCGCAAGGCGTTCCGCGAGAAGGGCCTGCCGATCAAGGTCGTCTACACCAAGCAGAAGCCGGCCGACTACCCGAGGAAGCCGGGCCAGTTCGACTGAAGCGGGACACGGCCCGTCCCGGACTAGAGTCGAGGGTCCGACCAGCAGGTGAGAGGCGACGGAGGCGGGACATGCGGCGTGTGGTGCGGGGGTTCTGGGGACCCCGGGAGGAGTCCGTCGAGGCGCTGGCCGGACGCTGGAAGCGGACACTGGACCGGCTCGCCGAACTGCTCCCGGCGGCCGACCCCGGCGCGGCGGACGGTACGGCGGGCGCCGGTGGTGCGCCGTGGACGTGGCAGCAGGTGCAGTCCGAGGGACCCGCCACCGCGCTGCGGGCCGACGAGCCGTCCCTGCTCGCCGCGCTGCGTGCCGTACAGGCGGCCGACGGGTGGACGGACACCACCGGCACCGGGTTGAGCCTGGTCGCCGGGAACGCCGCGGGCTGGCGGATCGACACCGGCGGCCGCGCTGGCGGCACCTCGGAGTTCCTGCTGCAAGCGGTACTCATCGGCATCGAGGCGCCGGACGGGGCCGAGGTCCCCGACGCCGCTCTGCTCGCCGCGGTGGCGGAGATCTGGGAGCCCGACTTCGGCGGCGTCACCGACGACGATGTGCTCGACACCCTTGAGGACGACGGCGACTTCGACCCGGACGAGCCGTCCGTGGGCTGGGTAGGCCATCTGTCGCCGGCCCGCGCCGCCCTGCTGCCGGACGAGTTGGCGGTCACCCGCACCGAACTCCCGGACGGCGGTGCCCTGTTGGACATCGCACCCCGTTCGGACACCGAGGCCGTACTGGCGGCCAACCTCCGGCTGCGGGACGCCGGGGCACTGGAGCCGCTGCCCCGCCCGATGGCGCGGGCCCTGCTGTGACCGCCCGCGCCGGGGAGCGTTTCGCGGTCACCCGAGCCGTGTCCGACATCGAGGCTCTGCTCACCGGCCCCGTACCGGCGACCGGTCCGACGCGCAGCGAGGGCGACCCGGCCACCGGCGAGTGGACCGTCACCACGGGCCGGGGTTTCGTCTTCGCCCCCCTCTGGGAGAGCGAATCCTTCGAGCAGCGGCCCGCCGACGAGTGGAACGCCGCCCAGGACGCCGCGTCCGCTCATCTGGCCGCACTGGTACGGGAGTTGGACGCCCGCTGGGGCGCCCACCGGACGGTGCGGATGCATGTCCCCCTCTTCCGCAAGCAGACCGGCCGCCCCATGCCCGAGTTCTTCCAGGCCCTGGCCGACGAGGACTGCTACGGCGACCTCACGGTCTGGGGCGGCCCACTCCCGACCGCGGCCCCGGACCGCCGCTGGATCGCCCTCTCCCTCAACCAGAGCGACGGCGACGCCCCCCTGATCCTCATCGCCGCAGTCACCACCGACGAGATCACCGAACTACCCGAAGAGGGGTGACGCCGGGGCCTCGTCGGCGGGCGCGCGGGGGAAGTGGCTGCCGGGCAGGGCGAGCGGCGGCCCGGGGACATCACTTCACCACGACGTTGTCCCCGGCCGAAGTCGACTTCCCTGTGGTGGTGTTGCCGTAGTACACCCAGCGCCACGTGCCCGTCGTGGATGCCTTCACGGTCGTCTTGAGAGCACCCGAGCTGTTCGCGTACACCTTTTTCACCGTGGTGTAGGAGGCTCCGGTGGGCTTGAACTGCAGACTCACCAGGCGGCCTCCGTAGGAGGCGTACTTCCTGGTCTCCCAGTTGGCCCGCGTGACCTTTCCGGTCACCGTGATGGTGCTGCCCTTGGCCGCCGGCTCGGGTGAGGCGTTCACGGTCAGGCGGGAGTTGCGCTTGACGTAGACCGTGAGGTCTTTTTTGTCAGTGTCACCGCTGTTGTCCTGGAAACGCACCTCGGCCGCGACCTTCCAGGCCCCGGCCTCGCTGTTGCGCATGTCATACAGGCCCGGCTCGAAGTACATCGTCTCGTCGATGTCGCAGACGCTCGGGCTTACCACGATGCAGTCGCTTGTCTCGATGCCGTGCCACAGGTGGTTACTCGTATCGACGCGGTACAGAAACGCCATCGACCACTTCACCGGGTGGGCGGTCGTCACCCTGAAGGAAGTCGGCACCGCGACCTCCTTCGACACCCCGAGCACGACCGGCTTGCCGCCGTTCACCTGGACACGGCTGAACGAGGCCCCGCCTTCGGCCGCGCCGGCCGGAACCGCGGCCACGCCGGTGAACACCGCTGCCGCGCCACCGGCCACGACAACTCTCCAGAGCTTCTTCCCCACTTGATCCCCGATCCCTGTACCGATAGGCGCCGGAGACTCATCCTCCGGCGCGCTTTTCAGACAGCCGGGATCCACACGGAGTTGTACACCCTGGATCACGATCGGGCATCAGGCGAACTCGCTCGCACGAGGCGCTGCGCCAACGTACCTTTAGGCCTTGAGCCCGCCTACGAACGAGGTCCAGGCGGTGGCGGCGACGGCGAGGAAGGGACCTTCGGGAGCCTTGGAGTCGCGGACGGGGACGACGCCGGGGTGACCATCAGCGACCTCCACGCACTCTCCGCCGTCGCCGTTGCTGTAACTGCTCTTGCGCCAGTTCGCCGCGCCGGGGAAGGCCGCTGCTACCTGTACGCACTCGCCGCCGCTGCCATTGCTGTAACTACTGCTACGCCAGGCGGCGTTGGTCAGGTCGATAGCGTTGCTCGGCATGTGGCCTTCCCCCGACAACTAGTCCTTGAGGCTGTTTACGAAGGAGGCCCAGGCGGGTGCGGCAATAGTCAGGAACGAACCGTTGGGGACCTTGGAGTCCCGGACGGGGACTATGCCGGTGTGCCCGTCCACGACCTCCACACAGTTCCCGCCGTCGCCGTTGCTGTAGCTGCTGCTGCGCCACACGGCATCGGTCAGGTCAGTCTTGTTGCTTGCCATTTCGCTCATCCTCAGCCGCTCGCTGGATCAGGGTGAGGGACGCCTCCAGCGGAAGTGCGGCGGCCCTCAGCCGATCGTATGCCTTGCCGTACTGCTTCACGAGCGCCGGATCATCGATGGTGTCCCCGCTGTACTGCGCCTCCGTATAGACCAGAGGCGGGGCATCGGGGAAAGACATGAGCGTGGCTGTGCCGAACATGAACGGATGAGGGCCGCGGTTCCACGGGAGGACCTGTGGAACGATCCGTCGGCGCCGGGCCAACGCCGCGATGTGCTCCAGTTGTTCGGCCGCCTGCTCGGGCGGCAAGATGGGGCGGGACAGCAGTGACTCGTCCAGGATCACCCAGTATTCGGGCTTCGTATGGTCGTCCTCGAAGAGCTGGGATCGAGCCATTCGGGAGACGACCTTCGCCTCCACCTCCTCGTCCGGAGCCAACGGGTGTGTGGCCTGGACCACCGCTCGCGCGTACGCCTCCGTCTGGAGAAGCCCGGGAAGCACCGTCGGGCACCACTCCTCGATGGTGTCCGCCCGCTTCTCCGCCTCCAAGGCCCGCTCGAAGTACCGTGCGTGCCCCCGCAGTCGGGCCTTCCGTACGTCCTCGCAGCGGCGGGAGAAGAAGCCGTCCGTGTTCAGGACGCGGTCGACGTGTTCGGCGAGATCGGCGGGCATCCGCCGCTCGCCGCGTTCGATCTCGCTGAGGTGGGTGTGGCTGTAGTAGCTGCCCTCCACCACCTCCTTCTGCGACAGCCCGACCTGTTCCCGCTTCCACCTCAACTCCCGGCCGTAGAAGGTCGGCACGCTCGCCGAACCGTCAATCTCCTTGGGTTTGCCCATCGTTCACGCTCCGGTGTTCCGCTGCCGGTGGTCGTCGGCCGGCCGATTTCCGAGGTTTCCGCCGGGCCGTCCGCGTTCACGTGCCGAGCCCGACTGCGGGCCGTATACCCGCAGTTCACGAGCGGGAGCCCGAAGTCCTTCCACGGTACGCGCCTCGGCGGCACGCTGTGACTCGTTCATCACAGAGCGCACTGGAAGGCGTGAGCCCATGTACGAACCCTCCCTCCCCGCGAGCGACCCCGAGGCGGAGAACTGCGCCGAGGAACTGCGGGCCGCACTCGCCGCGCACGGCATCGTCCTGCCGTCCCTCGGCATCGATCCGCCGGTCTTCGCCTCGACCCTGAACCGGCCGCTGATCGCGCTGGGCAACTGCAACATGCGTACCGCTCAGGCCCTGATCGACGTGCTGCGCAAGGGAGTTGCGTGATGTGGCCGCCGCTCACCCTGGAACTGCTGGCCACACCCAAGTCGGTACCGGAGGTGCGGCAGGCGCTGCGGGCGCACCTCGGTGCGGAGTGCCCCGACCTCCAGCTCTGCGCCAGCGAACTCCTCGGCAACGTCATCCTGCACGTCGGTGAGGGCGTCCCGGTCACCGTGCGGCTGAGCTGCGCCGGGGACCGTACCCGGCTTGAGGTGAGCGATCCGGATCCGCGGGCGCTGCCGGTGCTGCGGGGTGCGGTGGGGGAGGACGACGAGTCGGGGCGCGGGCTGGTCCTGCTGGACGCGCTCACGCTGCGGTGGGGCGTCGAGCAGCGGGACGGCGGCAAGACGGTGTGGTGTGAGACGGAGGCCGTCTCGGGGGGTGAGGGTGGGGTGGTGGGGGACTGGCCTCAAGTCGACTGCTGGCGGCCGCCGTTGGACACGGGTCCGGTCAGACTCGTGCGGTAGGAGCGGTGGGGTGGCCGCGGGGTGCGTCGCGTCTAACCGCTCTGATCCACGTACTCGTAGCGCTTCTCGGAGGACGGCGAGTCGCGGCGCCACTCGCGTTCCCCGGTCCTGGCGGTCAGGAGCAGGCCCTGGCGGAAGGGGCGGCGCCGGCTGCCGAAGCCGGTGACCGTGACCTTCTCTCCGGGTCTCAGCCAGGGGCGCGGCGGCAGATGCAGGTAGGCGAGCTGGTTCTTCGCCGGGTCGGTGAACTCCAGTGAGATGGGCAGCGGTTCGTCTCCGTCGTCGCAGCAGACGGTGCCCTCCAGCGTCAGCGAGGGTTCGGCGCCCGCCAGGATGCGTTCGGGCGCGCCCGGTCCCGGGGCGAACAGTGCCAGCCCCTTGACGGCGAGGTAGTGGATGATCAGGCCGGTGTAGAAGACCAGGGGGATCACCAGGGGCAGGGTGTACTCGTAGTAGATCCAGGTCTGGTCGATGACGAACCAGTCGAAGACCGGGATCAGCGGCAGCATCCACACCCCGCGCACCTGATCCCCGTAGTCCTCCTCCGCCCACTCCGTGAGCGCGGCGACGTCCCCCTCGTCCAGCCTCATCACGGAAGCCTACCGCTCACATGTCCCTGTCAATCCGACCTGCCGAGCGGGGCCAACTCGCCGTATGAGCAGTGGTGTTGGGGACCATTGGACCGCTGCTCGCCAATCGCGGGTTCTCCTTCTGCCGGGCGGCGGTCGCCCACTAGGGTCTGGGCTGGGTCTGGACACGGGGAGGGCCGGGATGCTCGAAGTGGTGACGGTGGGCGCGATCAGCGGATTTCTGACCGCGGTACTGAACGGTGCCGCGGGGGAGGCGGGCAAGCAGTTACTTGTCTCCACCGGCGTCCAACTGCGCAGGACACTCGGCCGCCCGGTGCCGCTGCCCGCCACCGACGACGGGGTCCGGGCACTCGCCGACGATGTGCACACCCTGCTGCGGCAGGACCAGGGGCGCAACGGCGAGTGGTCCATCCTCATGAACGCCATGGCCGCCGAGCGGCCCGAGCTGCGCCGCGGGGCCGGACTCCCGCCCGCCCCTTGGGAGTTCACCGATCGCACCGGGGTACTGCGGCAACTCGGCAGGGAGGCCAGCCGCTCCTTCGGCGGCCGCCCCCGGATGGCCCTGCTGTACGGGCCCCCGGGCATCGGCACCAGCGCGGTCGCCCTGCACTGGGGCGCCGACCAGGCGGGACGGTACCCGGACGGGCAGTTCCATATCGACCTCCGGGACGGCTCCGGGGAGCACGGCCCGGGCCCAGGTGCGGTACTGCGGCGCGTACTGCGGCAGATGGGCGTACCGGACGACCGGCTGCCGCCCACCGAAGCGGGCTGTGTGCGGTTCTACCGTGAACTGACCGCGGAACGGCGGGTGTTAGTGGTCGTGGACCATGTCACCTCGGCCGCTCAGGTGCGGTACCTGAAACCGGCGGCGCCCGAGGTGTTTCTGCTGATGGTGGCCTCCGGGGCAGAACTCGCCCTGGACGGGCTGCGGTTGGCGGTGCCGCCGCTGAAGGACCGGGACGCGGTGAAGCTGCTGCGCCGGGTCTCCGGGGACGAGGCGGTGGCCCGCGCCAAGCCGGAGCTGCCGGGACTGCTCGACGGCTGCGGAGGCAATGCGTTCGCGCTGAAGGCGGCGGCACTGCGGCTCGCCGAGGGGGCGACTTCGGAGGGCGGGGCGCCTTCGGTGGACGGGTCGCTTTCTGTGGACGGGGCGGGCGGGGATCCGGTGCGGAGGTCGGTGCGGGCCGCCTGCTCGGGCCTCGGGGCGCAGGCCGCCCGGATGTGCCGTCTCACCGCGCTCACCGGCCTGCCCGGGCTGGATGCCGGGATCGCCGCACGGGCCGCCGAGCTGACCGTGGCGGAGGCGCGGGGGATGCTGGAGGCCGCGGTGGAGGCCCAGTTGGCGGAGGCCCTGCCGGACGGCCGGTACCGCTACCGGCCTTCGGTGGCACGGCAGTTGGCGGCGGACGCGGCTGCCGAGCACGGGGTGGCGGAGTGCGCGGCGGCCGTGTCGCGGACCCTGGCCGAGGTACTGGACCGGGCCCTGGGCGCGGCACATGCCGCACTCCCGCAGAGCTGGCGCACCGAGCACGGGCCGGAGACCGGCAACCGCTGGCACACCGAGGACGAGGGCCTGGCCGCCCTCCTCGCCGAGGCACCCAATGTGTGCCGTGCGGTGACCGTGGCCGACGAGTACCAGCACACCGGGACGGCACTGCGGCTCGCCCGCGCCCTGTGGCCCGTCCAGCTCAAGACCGGGTACCGGGCGGAGGCCCTGCCCGCACTGCGGCTCGCCACCGACCGCGCCGACACCCACCACCCGCAGGCCGCCGCCGGACTCCACTTCCAACTCGCCCACTGCCTGGGCGAGTTGGGGCAGTACACCGAAGCCGACCGGGAAGCCCGACGCGCCGTGGACTGCGAACGCTCCGCCGCCCACCACCGCGGCGAAGCCTCCGCCGTCGAACTCCGCGGCCTGCTCTGCCTCCGCCGCTGGCAGTACGACCAGGCCTACGAGCACTTCACCACCGCGGAGGAGATCTATGGCCGGATCGGGGACGGGGACGAGGGCACCGCGGACCTGCCGCGTGCCCTGGCCCTCACCCTGCGGCACCGGGGACGGGCGCTGCGCGGAATGCAACGGCCGGTGGAATCAAGGGAGTTGCTGGAGGAGGCGCGGCGGCGTCTCGCCGCGCTGCCCGACCCGTACAACGAGGCCCGGGCGCTCACCGATCTCGCCGAAACCCTGCTGGACAGCGGGGAGTTCAGGGCCGCCCTCGCCCGGATCACCGAGGCGGAGTCCCTGCTGAGTGAGGCGGCCACCCCGCACCGGGACTATCTGGCGCGGCTGCGGGAGCGGTGCCGGGGGACGGAGTAGGGGCTCAACCACCCATCTGGATCAGCCGGATCGCGAAGGTGGTGAACCCGGTGATGCCCATGAGGGCCCAGAGGAAAGTGGAGATCCGGCGACAGGTGAGGTCGACGCGAACGGTGCCCGGGGCGTCGGGGAGGTAGATCACCGGCGCCCTGCCGCCCACCGGAAGGCCCCTGACGCCGCTCTCTTTGGGCTCGAACTCATGGGCGCGGCCCTGCGCGTCGACAAATCTGAGCAGCGGGTAGTAGACGACGCCGCCGCCTTTCTCAGCGCTCTTCGCGCGGTGGCTGATCACCATGGCCCAGGTGCGGAGCCCCTCGCGCCGCAGCCGCCACTGGGTCACTGCCTCGTGCACGGTGAAGGCGATGAGGACGAGATCCGCCACCACCGTCATCGTCAACCACACGGTCGACTCCTCCCGCCGTACCCCGCACGGCCCTTCGGGTGTCGTCAGTCGCCTGGTAGACGCTACCCGTGAGGGGGGCGGTTCCTGCGGCCCCGGGCGGTGGGGTCAGGGCGTGCCGGTGTGGGGCAGTCGGTAGGCCTCGACCGTGGCGCCCCGGGCGACGTAGATCCGCTCTCCGTCCCCGGCGAACGGCCTGGGGTGGCCGGCCTGTTCGGGGGGCGCGAGCGTCGCCAGCGTCCGCTGCTCACCGGTGGACGGGCTGACGCTCAGCAGCCGGGGGCGGGCACCCTCAGCCGTGGCACTCGCCAGCAGCCGGTCCGGGCCGGCGGCGAAGAACTCCACGTCGTTGTCGGTGAGTTGCCAGGCCTCCCTCCCGCCGTGGAGGTCGTAGGCGTAGTGGGTGCCGCCGCCGTCCTCGAAGTGGGTGAGCAGGACGCCCCCGGCCACGAACTGCGGGGTGATCGTGCCGCGGAGGAGGGTGTTGCCGTGCTTGGCCGGATGCCGGTCGCCCTCGAATCCGGCCTCGGAGGTGTGGATCTCCTTGCCGCGGACGACGGTACGCAGCACCGTGCCGTCCTTGCCGTAGGTGCGCAGGGAGACCTCGCCGCCCGTTCTGACCTCTAGGGCCAGCGGGTCGGAGGTGACGATACGGCGCAGCTCGGTGCCGGGAGGCGAACTCCACAGGCGCTTCGCCGTCTCCGCCTCGTAGAGCGTGAACGACTTCCGCCCTTCGTCGGCGACACCGATGTGGACGCCGTTGTGGAAGGTGTCCGCGATCGAACTCGCGCTGCTGCCAAGGGACTTGAGCCGCTTGCCGGTCCTGGCGCCGAACCGGTGCAGCACCCCGGTGTCCCAGTACGTGAGCGAGACCACCGAGGCGCCGACGCTCACGGCACGCATCTGCCCGGTGCCCCGCTCCCTGACCGCCGCGCTGAGCGGCGACCGCTCGGTCCAGAGCACCTTGCCGCCGGTGATGTCCACGGCGCCCGCGGTGGTGCACTCCTTACGGGTGCCCTTGGTGGGGCTCTGGGTGGTGCGGGCGAAGACCACGGCACCGATGCCCTCGGCGTTGGGCTGCTGCGAGAGGGTGCAGATACCGTCGGTCCCCTCGGGCATCCGCACCTTCCAGCGGGGCTTGCCCGTCCGGGCGTCGTAACCGGAGAGGCCCCCGTGGCTGGTCTGCACGACGAAGGTGCCCCTTGCGGTCCAGACCCGTTCGAGGTCGGTGTCCATCCCGGCCGCCCCCGTGGGCACTCGCCACAGCGGCTTCAACTGGGTTGGTTCGGCTGGCTTGTTGGGCTTCGAGTGGCCCCCGCTCGGGCTCTCGCTCGCGCCGGGGGAGCCGGTGCCTCCGCCCCCGCACCCCGCCAGCAGCACCGCACACACCGCGACGGCACCGGCTCTCGCAGCACCGCACCACCGCACCATCGGTCCCCCGTCCCCCGTCGCTTGGTCGGAGCGAACCTACTGGGGGGGCCGCCGGGGAAGCCCAACTTCCGGAGTACGGGGTCCCGGTGGGCGCCTGTGCTGCTCAACCACCCATCTGGATCAGCCGGATCGCGCCGAAGGTGAACACCAGGGCACCCATGAGAAGTCCCCCGAGGGTCAGGACCCGGATTCGGGTGCCGTCGATCCGAGCGGTGTCCGGGGAACTGGGAAGGTAGATCACCGGCGCCCTGCCGCCCATCGGAATGTCCCTGGCCACACTCGAATTGGGCTCGAACTCATGCGCACGGCCCTGCGCGTCCACGAATCTCACCAGTGGGACGTCGTGGTGGCCACCGCCCTTGCCGTTGCTCACCTGGCGCACGCTGATCACCGTGCCCTCGGCACGCAGCCCGTCACGCACCAGACGGCGCTGGATCACAGCCTCGTGAACACCGAAGGCGATGATCACGAGATCCCCGACCACCGCTAACGTCAGCCACACAGGCGACTCCTCTCCTTGCCGCGGTGGACGCCTCACGGAGAGTGCGCGGTTCCTGCGCTACCTGGGGGCGGGGCCGGCGGCAGGGCACCACGAGTCGTCCGGGTCGTCCGTGCGCTGGTCGAGCCAGGTCTTGGCGGCGGTGCGTTCGGCCTCGGTCGGCGAGGGGTGGAGCCGGTCGGGGTATCGGATCAGGTGGTGCTGGCGGGCGGCCTCCAGGCCGATGGCGCGGGCCTCGGGCGAGAGGCCGGGGTGCTCGGCGACCTCCACGGCGCGCCGCCACCAGTCCCGGCTGCACGGGTCGAACGAGAAGTGCCACAGGGGCTGTTCGGGGTCGGCCACGCCGATCAGGACGCGGTGCAGGACGTACTCGTGGAGGCCGGGGGTGCCGAGCAGCCGGTCGGCGATATGCAGCGGATGCTCCCCGTCGAGGCGGGCCCGGACCAGGACCCAGGTCATCAGTTGGCCCACGTCATGGGCGTCGGAGGTGACGAAGTCCCACAGCTCGGCGGCCTTGGCCTCGTCGGGGGCGCCGAGGTGGGTGAGGAGCCGCAGCTCGTCCTTCCACACCGGCCGGGCCCGACCCCACCAGGCTTGCAGCTTGGCCGCGGCCGGATGCCCCAGGTCGAGGGCGAGACAGGTCAGGGTGACCAGCGGATGGCGCCACTCGGTGTAGGTGGTGCGGTACTTCTTGGTGAGGTCTTTCAGCCGGTGCGGCAGCAGCGCCTCGACCTCGGCGGCCGTGCCCAGGCCGTGGGCATAGAGGAGTTCGAGGCAGAAGCCGAGGCCCTGGAGGTCGGTCGCCGGGTCGGCCACCCGGTTCCGCAGCCAGCGCACATCGGCCTCGGTGAGCGTCCGGTACCGGTGCCACGCATCGGCCAACGCGCCTTCGTAGGCGGTGAGATCGGGTCCGGTGCCGGACAGCAACTCGTCCCGGACGGCCTCGTAGCGCTCCACGGCGGCCAGTATCTCGGCGGGGTCTATGCCCGTGCCCGTGTCGGTTCCGGTGTCGGTGAGCGGGGAGCCGCCCGGCCGCAGCGTCTCCTCGCGCAGCAGATCCACCTGGTCGCGGGCCGCTTCGGCGGCGAGGACGCGCAGGGTGCGCGGCAGGCGTTCGTCGGTGCTGAAGCGGACGGCGGTGAGGGCGGCGTAGGACGAGCCGACGCGGAGGTCCGCCCCGGTCTGCCGCCGCCAGTCGGATGTGACGTTCCCGATCAGCGCGTGGTGCAGGGCGCGCAGCGAGGTCTCCGGGGCGTCGTGCGCGGCCAGCTCCGCCGCGAGGGCCACCGCGGCCGCCACCGGGTCCGGTTCGCGGAGCGAGCGGTGCAGCGTCAGCCAGTCGCTGACCGCGCCGCGGTCACCGGCGAGCGCGAACTCCCGCACCGCGGCGAGGCCCCGCTCCGACGGCACCAGCGATATGACACCGGCCGCCTGGGAACCGAGGGCGGCCACGATCTCCCAGGTCTCCGGGTGGTCGTGGCGCAGCAGCGCGTGCAGCAGAAGCCCCCAGGCGCTCCACTCGTCGAGCCGCCCCTCGTGTCCCTCCCGCCAGGCCCGCAGCAGTCGCTCCGTCTCGTCGGGTGTGAGCCCGTCCCGCTCCTCCAGCGAGACCACGAAGCGGGTCGCCGCGGCGAGGTCCAGCGGCTCGCGCAACCGCTCGTGCAGCCACGCCGCCTCGGCCGGGGACAGCGAGCGGTACCGGAAGAAGGGAGTACCGCGGTCCAGCGGCTCGTCGAGCATGTCCAGGAACTGGCGTACGCCGTGCGGGTCGGCCGGGTCGGGCAGGCCCGCTTCGTCCCGCTCGGTGACCCGGTCCAGCCGGAAGGCGCTCCCGGGTCCGCCGTCGACGAGCCGGAAACCGGGCGGCCCCGCACCCAGCCCCGCGGCGACGACGCCGTGCTCGCCGCCCCAGTGCAGCAGCAACTCGCCCCTCAGCGCGCCCGAGCGGTCGAACGCGGCCTCGTGCGACTGCCAGTGCCAGTACACGAAGGAGACGGGGCCGCTGAGTCCTCGCTCCGCGCGGAGTTCGGTGGCGTCCTCATGGCCGTGGGACTGGGTGTACCGGTCCCGGCCCGGCGGCGGCAGCGCCAGGAACCCGTCACCGCCGAGGCTCCGCCACCAGGCCGTGATCGCGCCGAGGTCCGAGCCTCCGCGCGCCGAACGGCCGCCCGCCTGGGCGGTGTCGGGGCTGTTCACAAGCTGCTCCCTGCACTCCGCGGGACCCGTCCCACCCGGATCCGCCACCTGCGATTCACCCTGCCACAGGGGTCTGACAACGCCCCGGGACCTCAGCCAGGGGACCCGCGCCGTACGACCGTCACCAGGTGCGCCCCGGACGCCAGATGTACCGTCAACTCCACTTCCTGGGACGGAAGTCGGGCGCCCGCCGTCAACCAGGCGTGCAGGGCCGAGGCGTACGCGGCCGGGTCGGCGTCCGCGTCCGGGGCGGCGGTGAGCTCCAGGGTTCCGTGGTCGCGGTGGCCGACGGTGCAGGTGCCGGGGCCGGTGACGAAGGCGGCGAGGGCGCAGTGCGGGAAGCGGTCCAGGACCTCCGCCGCCCAGTCCGCCGGGGTGCCGAGGCGGGGGTCGTGGGGCGGACCCTCGCGGGTGATGACGTCCGCGGTCTCCAGCGCGGCCGGGTCCCGGGTCTCCTCGTGCACCGCCAGATGCGCCACGCCCCGCGCCCCGTAGGGCAGTTCGGACGTTCGCTCCACCCCGACGTCCCGGTCGTGCACCCAGGTGCGGACGTACAGGGGAGCGGTGCGCAGCGGAGGCTGGTGCGGCGGGAGCGGCAGCGCCTCCAGCAGGGCGGGCGCCGGGGGCTCCGGCAGGTCCATCAGCGCGTAGAAGCGGCGGCGCAGGAGAGCGGCGGAGGCACCGGGCTCGGAGGAGGTGAACTCGGCGGGCCCCGGCAGGGGTTGGTGTCCGGCGAGGACTTTCTCCAGTTGGCCGGTGAGCGGGGCACCGGGGTCGAGCCGCGGCGCCTCCCGGACGAACTCGGCGAGCGGCGCCTCGGGATCCAGCCGCCGCTCGTCCGCCGCCGCCAGCAGCACAGGGCGGCCGAGCGCGGCCGCGTAGTAGGACACCGCACCGAAATCGCCCAGTACGACGTCCGCGGCGAGGATGGCCTGCCGCCAGGAGTGCACCGGATCGATCAGGGTGAGCCCGCTGCGGCGCGCCCGGTCCAGCCAGACGCGGAGCTGCCCCGGGCCGTGCCCGTGCCAGATGTTCGGATGCAGTACGGCCGCCAACCGGTAGCCGTCCGCGGGGAGTTCGGCCGCAAGCCGCGGGAGGAGGGACGGCAGCAGATCCCCCGCACCGCCGTCGTCGCGGCCCCCGTCACCGAACAAACCCTCCGGATTCCAGGTCGAGTTGAGTACGAGGAGGCGCTGCCCGCGACGCACACCGAGCGCGCGGCGGAAGCGGTCCCGGAAGGCACGGGCGGCGAGCATCCGGTCGTAGCAGGGATCGCCCGCGAGGACGGCGGACGGTGCGGCCTCGGGGCAGACGCGCAGCAACCGCCGGTGCTGCTCGGGGTGCGACAGGACCAGCGCGTCCACATACGGCTCGCCGCCTGACAACAGCCAGTCCGGCGCCAGCCCGAAGGTGGGCTCCCGGCTCCCGGCTCCCGGCTCCCGGCTCCCGGCTCCCGGCTCCCGGCTCCCGGCTCCCGGCTCCCGGCTCCCGGCTCCCGGCTCCCGGCTGGCTAGTTTCTTAGTATATCCGACCCCATGTGAGAGGACCGCCAACTTGCCCTGAATATCGGCTAGTTGACCCCCGAAGCTGGCGGAGATGGCCAGGTCCACCGGGGTCGACAGGGCCTGTTCCCAGGGCAGCACCGGCAGTTGCAGCTCCGCGAACAGCTCGCGGACACCGCCCTGGAACGCGGAGGACCCGGTACAGGTGACCAGCAGTTGCACCCGGAAGTCGTCGTGGAACAGCGGCAGTACGTCCAGTAGTCGGCCCGCGGAGGTGACGTTGTGCACCACGAGCAGCACCCGTCGCTGTGTCGTCCGGCTGGTCCACCGCTCGGCGTCCTCGCCGACCGGCACCCGTATCGCGGCGTCCGCCGAGCCCACCCGTGCACCCCCTCGCCCTGTCCACTGCCGCAGCAACGTACCGCAGTGGGCGGCCGCGGAGGACTCGGAGCCGGGGCGGAACGGCGGAGCGCGGGGCACCGCCTAGGGTGGTTGGCCGGTGTGGTTTCCGAGTGCGGGAGAGGGAGCGGTGGCGGCGGCACGGGCTTCGCGGGGCGGACCGGGTTTCGCGCTGCGGTGGTTGCTGGTGCTGGCCGCGGTACTGGTGCCGGTGGTGTGCCCGGCCGCGCAGGCGCGTGCGGTCGCGGGGGCGGTGGTGTCCGGGGTGGCCTCGTCCCGCGCGGGGGAGGCGCGGGGTGCTCCGGTGGTGTCCGATACCGACCGCGGGCCCCGGCGGGCGTCGGCGGGGAAGGGCATGTGCGGGCGGCAGGTGCCGGGGGAGCGGATCCCCCAGCGCGCCCAATTGCCGGGCCCCGCACAGTCGTTGGCGGGACGCCCGGCGGATGCGGTGGAAGTGGCGCCGCGAGGGGCCGGGGTGCGTGCGGTGGGTGCGTATCGACTGCGGGGGCCCGCGCCGCCCGCTGATCCGGTGCTGCTCTGTGTGCTGAGGACGTAGGGGCTGGGCCGTCCTCGGCACCCCGATGTTCCCGCTGTTCGCACAGCGTTTCCTGCTGCACTTGCACTTTGGAGTACCAGATGTCCGAGAAGAACCCTGAGCCTGACGAGAACGGGCCTCAGCAGCCCAAGCCGGAGGAGGCCACGGCGGACGAGGCCAGGCCCGCAGAGGCGACAGCCGATGCGCCCACGCCCGCAGAGGCCCCGGGTGAGACGCCCGAGCCCGATGAAGTCCCGTCCGGCGGCGGCCAGTTCGCCAAAGCCGGCCGCGCCGCCGCCCCCGCGCCGTCCCGCAGGCGCCGGGGGAGTCGGATCGTCGCCGCCGTGGTCCTGGCGGCGGCCGTGGTGACCGCCGGGGTCACCCTCGCCACCGGCGGGGACGGCGACCCCTCGCCCACCCCGAGCGGCAGCGGAGAGGCGGCACAGGCCGAAGAGGCACAGGGCGAGACCGCCGGGAACGCCGGACTGCTCGCCCTGGCCCGCCGCGAGGACGGCGACCCGCTGGCCGTGGGCCGGGCCGACGCACCCGTGGTGATGATCGAGTACGCGGACTTCCAGTGCCCGTACTGCGGCAGGTTCATCCGGGAGACCGAGCCGAAGCTGATCAAGGACTATGTCGACAAGGGGACACTGCGGATCGAGTGGCGGAACTTCCCCATCTTCGGCGCCGAATCCCAGCGCGCCGCGCAGGCGGCCTGGGCGGCGGGGCGGCAGGGCCGCTTCTGGGAGTTCCAGCGGGAGGCGTACCGGAAGGACCGGAAGCGGAACCAGGGCGAGTTCAGCGCGGAGAAACTGGCGGGAATGGCGGAGCGGGCCGGGGTGAACGACCTCGGCCGCTTCCGCCGGGACCTGTCGTCCGGGGCGGCGCGCAAGGCCGTGCGGAAGGACACCGGCGAGGGGTACTCGCTGGGCGTCAGCAGCACGCCCGCCTTCCTGGTCAACACCACGCCGCTGCTGGGCGCGCAGCCCACCCGGGCCTTCACCGAGGCCATCGAGAAGGCCGCCGCCCAGGAGCGCGGGAGCAAGGAGGGCGGGGGCGGCGGCCGTGACTGATCCGGGGCTGCTGGTCGCGTTCGCGGGCGGACTGCTGGCGCTGCTGAGCCCCTGCTCGGCCCTGCTGCTCCCGGCGTTCTTCGCCTACTCCTTCACCGGTCCCGGCCGGCTGCTCGGCCGCACCCTGCTCTTCTACGCCGGGCTCTGCCTGACCCTGGTGCCGCTGGGGGTGGCCGGCTCGTTCGCCGGGCGCCTCTTCATCGGGCACCGGGATCTGCTGGTGGCGGTCGGCGGCTGGCTGATGATCGCGCTGGGGGCGGCACAGATCCTGGGCCTGGGCTTCGGCTCGCGCCGGATGCAGCAGGCCACGGGCGGGCGCCGCTCCGGAACGGTGCTCTCGGTACTGGCCCTCGGCGCGGTCTACGGGCTGGCCGGGTTCTGCGCGGGGCCCATCCTCGGCGGGGTGCTGACGGTGGCGGCGCTCGGCGGTGACCCATGGCGCGGAGGCGTGCTGCTGGCGGTGTACGCGCTGGGAATGGCGGTGCCGCTGTTCGTACTGGCCGCGGTGTGGGACCGGTTCGAGGTGGGGCGGCGGCGGTGGCTGCGGGGGCGGGAGGTGCGCTGGGGACCCTTGCGGACGCACACCACCTCGCTGTTCGGCGGGGTGATGTTCATGGTGCTGGGGACGGTCTTCCTGGTCTTCGACGGCACTTCGGCGCTGCCCTCGCTCCTCGGCGTGGACACCGAGTTCACCTGGGAGGAACGGCTCTCCCGGTGGGCTGGTTCGGTACCGGACCGGGTACTGCTGCTCGCCCTGTGCGCGGTGGCCGCGGTGGCGGCGGCGACGGTACTGCTGCGCACCCGGGACCGGACGGGGGCCGGGCCGCGGGACGGCGGATAGCCCGCGCCGATTGCGCCCGCTGTGCGCCCGCCACTGTCCAGGCCGTGGCGGGCGCTCTGGCGTGGGCGTGTCCGGGGCGCCCCGGCGACGCCGGTGCGATGTCCGTCGACCGGCACGCCGAGGGCTGCCAACTCGGCCTCCTCAGCGAGCCCTCGTCAATGTGCCGCAACTCCACGTCGTGCTATGGCAGTTGACGGTGCTCCGGACTACCGTCCGCTGTCGGGGAAGGCGGAAGCGTCAGCTCGCGCCCGGCCACCGCGGCCCGCTCCGGGGCTCCGCCGCTCCGGCCGTCCGGTGTCAGCCCGCGCCCGCTCCGGTCAGCCGCCCCCCCCTCACCCGGTACCCCGCTCCAGGATGAGTCGGGGTGCCGGTCGGCAGGGGCGGCCCAGCGAATCGCAGCGGGCCTGGAAGTCCGGCGGGAGCCAGCCGTGCGACAGCAGCCGCGGATGCGCCGGGAACGAGGTGAGCGCCGCCAGTACGAAGAGCAGCGACGCCCAGGGGGTGTGCAACTGCACCAGCATCTGGCGGCCGTTGTTGATGTCGCGGAAACCGCACTGGAAGACGTCCGAGGCCGCCATGTCGATCGAGTCCAGGCCGCTCAGCCCCAGGTCGAGCCAGCACACCGGGTGCCCGAAGTAGATCTTGCGCTGGGTGACGGTCAACTCGCCGCCGCCTTCCGGGACCCACCGCGGCTGCGCGTTCGCCGCCGCGGCGTTGCGCCGGGAGGCGTTGCTCATCGCCGTCGCCGCCATCGAACCCAGGACGAACGCCGAGCTGCCGAAGGCGAACGTACTGGTCTGCGTGTACCTCCCGTCGCCCAGCGCGCGCCAGGTCAGACGCTGCGCCGGGCCCACCGCCAGCGCCCGGTCACCCGGCTCCATGCGGGCCGCGGTCGCCACCAGCGGCCGCCGCTCCAGGGAGCCCTCCAGCAGATCCGCGACGATGTCGCAGGTGTACCAGAGGTGTTCATCCAGCATCGACCAGCCGCCCGGCCCCGCCGGTGGCACTGTCGGCCTACTCATCGTCCCTCCTGTCCCCCGTGCCGTCCGGACCGCACACGGCGCCCGTACCGGCAGCGTCACACCCCTCGATCCTACTTAGCCCGAGGCCCAACTCCTACCGAGAACAAGGCTTGTCCCTCCCAGCGCCCCGAACACCCCTGCCTAGAGTGGGGAGATGCCGACGTCACCGCATCTGCGCGAGATCACCCGCGACACCTTCGAGACCGCGGTCGGCCTGAGAGTCCGCCCCGACCAGGAACATCTGGTGGATCCCGTGGTGCAGTCCCTCGCCGAGGCATACGTCCACCCCGGCGTCGCCTGGCCCCGGCTCATCTGCGACGGCGACGAAGCCGTCGGGTTCCTCATGGCCTTCCTCGACATCGACTGGACCGGCGAGGGCACCGACTTCCGCTCCGGACTCTGGCGTCTCAACATCGCAGCCGGACAGCAGGGCCGAGGCTACGGACGCTTCGCAGTGCAGTCCGTGGCCGGCGAGATCCGGCGCCGAGGAGGCACCCGACTGACGTCCACCTGGCACCCCGGCGCGGACGGCCCGAGCGGCTTCTATCGGGCGCTCGGCTTCCGGCCGACCGGAGAGACCAGCGGAGGCCAGACGGTGGGCGTGCTGGAACTGGACTGACCCCGCGCTCGCGCCCGTCTCACGGCGGCGGTGCCAGACCGGACTTGAGGCCCGCGCCGCAGAGCGGGAGCGCCACCGTGCGGCCGCCCTCGGCGAAGGCCTCATGGGCGCGGACCGCCGCCCAGCAGGCCGCCGCCGTGGACTCCACATAGAGGCCGCGGGAGGCCAGATCCCGCTGGGCGTCGCGGAGTTGGTCCTCGGTGACGGTGAGGAAGGCGCCGTCGAGGGAGCGCACCGCGCGCAGGATCTGCCGGGCCCGCGGCGGCCGGGGGATGGCGATGCCCTCCGCGAGAGTGGGCGCCGCCGCGGTCCGCCCGGTGAGCTCCTCGGCACCGGCCCGCCAGGCCTCGGCGAGCGGGGCGACGGCGGCCGACTGCACCGCCCACAGCACGGGCCGCCGCTCGATCAGCCCGGCCGAGTGCAGCTCCGCCACCGCTAGGGCCGCGCCCAGCAGCAGGGTGCCGTTCCCCACTGGCACCACCAGCACCTCCGGCAGCTCCCCGCCCAACCCCTCCCACAGCTCCAGGACATAGGTCTTGGTGCCGTGCAGGAAGTACGGGTTGTGCACATGGCTGGCGTAGAAGACGCCCGGGGTGTCGGCCGCGGCGCGGGCCGCGGCGGCCGCAGCCTCGCGACCCCCCTCCACCACCTCCAGCCGGGCGCCGTGTGCGGCGATCTGCTCCCGCTTCTTCGCGGAGGTGCCGGCCGGTATGTACACGGTGCAGGGCAGGGCGGCCCGTGCGCAGTACGCGGCGAGGGAGGTGCCGGCATTGCCGCTGGAGTCGGCCACCACCCGGTCCGGGCCGAGGCGGCGGGCCAGTTCGGCGAGGAGGACGGCGCCGCGGTCCTTGAAGGAGAGCGTGGGCATCAGGAAGTCCAGCTTGGCCAGGACGTTCCCACTCAGGCTCACCAGCGGGGTGCGGCCCTCGCCGAGGGAGGTCCGCGGATCGTGCAGCGGCAGTGATTCGGCGTACCGCCAGAGGGAGTTGACCCGGCCGGTCAGGGCGGAGAGGGGGGCGGGGACGGGGGTGAAGTCGAGGTCGAGGGGGCCGCGGCAGCGAGGGCAGCACCAGGCGAGGGAGTCGGCCGGCACCCGGGCGCCGTCGACCGGGCAGATTCGGTCCGGCAGAGCGTTCATGCGAAGCAGCGTAGGCAGAGCGCCGGGGGCGGAATCCACTGCCCAGCGGCCTCTTCATCACATCGAGTGATTCTCTGGCCTGTGCTTGCGGTTCACAACCCACGGTTGTCAGGCTGTCGCTGTCTGTCAATCTGATGGGAGTGGCCCGTGACCTTCGGTGAACAGCCGGCTTACCTGCGCGTCGCGGGAGATCTCCGCAAGAAGATCGTCGATGGTTCGCTTCCGCCCCACACCCGCCTCCCCTCCCAGGCGCGCATCCGCGAGCAGTACGGCGTCTCCGACACGGTGGCGCTGGAGGCGCGCAAGGTGCTCATGGCGGAGGGGCTGGTGGAGGGGCGCTCCGGCTCCGGCACCTATGTACGCGAGCGCCCGGTGCCCCGCCGTATCGCCCGCTCCGGGTACCGGCCGGACTCCGGGGCCACCCCCTTCAAGCAGGAGCAGGCCGATCCGGCGGCCCGCGGCACCTGGGAGTCGCGCAGCGAGCAGACCGAGGCGGGTGCGGGCGTCGCGGAGCGCCTGGGCATCCCCGTCGGCGAGCGCGTGATGTGCACCCGTTACGTCTACCGGGACGCGGGTGAGGTGATGATGCTCGCCACCTCCTGGGAGCCGCTGGCGCTCACCGGCCGCACCCCGGTGATGCTCCCGGAGGAGGGCCCGTTGGGCGGGATGGGCGTGGTGGAGCGGATGGCCGCGATCGATGTGGTGGTGGACAACATGACGGAGGAGGTGGGCGCCCGCCCCGGGCTGGCCGAGGAGTTGACGGCGCTCGGCGGTGTGCCGGGCCATGTGGTGATCGACATCCGGCGCACCTACTACGCCTCGGGGCGCGCGGTGGAGACGGCCGATGTGGTGGTCCCCGCCGACCGGTACCGGATCGCCTACCACCTGCCCGTCAAATAGGCCTGGCCTGGGCGCGGTTGGCGGACGGGGCGGCTCGGCCGGCGGGGTCCCGGTGGTCGCGGGACGGGTGGGTTCCGGCCGTCGTGCGGGGCGGGGCCGATTGGTGAGCATGTGAACGCCCCTTCCGGGTAGGCGCATGGGCACCGACGGAGAAGGGGAGGACACAGTGTCCATGGCGACCACGGTCCCGACTGGACTCTCGCAGAGGGAGACCGAGCGCCGGCAGGGGCCCGCTCATGAGCTTCCACACCTGGAGAATCCGGCGGAGGTGGCACCCCGGGACGCACGGGAACTCTCGAAGGTCTTCTTCGCCCGCCTCGCGGAACTGGACGAGGGCACCGCCGAATACCAGGACATCCGCAACACCCTCATCGAACTCAACCTGGCCCTGGTGAAGTTCGCCGCGACCCGCTTCCGCAGCCGCAGTGACCAGATGGAGGACATCGTCCAGGTCGGCACCATCGGCCTGATCAAGGCGATCGACCGCTTCCAGCTCAGCCGGGAGGTGGAGTTCGCCACCTTCGCGATGCCCTGCATCGTGGGCGAGATCAAACGATTCTTCCGCGACACCAGTTGGGACGTGCATGTACCGCGCCGTCTCCAGGAGTTGCGGATCGATCTGGCCAAGGCCACCGAGCTGCTCTTCCAGCGCCTCGACCGCTCGCCCACCGCGGCCGAGCTGGCCGAGCACCTGGGCCGGGACGAGGAGGAGATCCTGGAGGGCATCGTCGCGGCCAACGCGTACACCGCCTCCTCGCTGGACGCCCCGCTGGACGGCGGAAGCGAGGAGAACGGCGAGAGCCTGGTCGACGTACTCGGCGGCCCCGACGGCGATATGGAGACGGTGGAGAACGTCCAGGCGCTCAAGCCGCTGGTGGCGCAGCTCGGCGAGCGGGACCGCACGATCCTGCGGCTCCGCTTCGGCGAGGAGCTGACCCAGGCCGAGATCGGGGAGCAGTTGGGCGTCTCGCAGATGCATGTCTCGCGGCTGCTGGCCCGGATCACCCAACGGCTGCGGGCGGGCGTCCTGGCCTGAGCCGACGGCCCGCGGAACGCACCCGCGTACGGAACAAGACGGCGGCGCCGGTCCATCGGTCGGACCGGCGCCGCCGGGGGGTGGGGAGGGCGCGCGGCATTCCGGTGTGTTATAAAAAAAAGACGCAGGCGAAGGATGTGGCTGTGTTGTTATAGGTGGTAGGCGGTTC